>CAYZYE010000020.1:0-33130 GCA_964481205.1 uncultured Anaerolineae bacterium
GTGTGTTTATGTTGCGTCCCAGCAGGGTTCGAATTTGGTTTGTACGTCCTGGATCGATGGGCCGATGACTTTTATTTCTTCCAGTTTGTTGGTGCCGAGGCCCAGGTCGCAGGCGATGTTGAGGTGGTTTTGGGCGCGCAAGAACGGCGGGTTGGGCGCGTCGGTGGTTGGATCAAAGCCCATGACCGCTGTAGCGACGGCGTCGGTTGCCACCGGGTCTTTGCCGGCCAGCAGGACGTTGGCCTGTACCGCCGACAGGGTTTGAATCCACGGTCCCTCGCCGCCGTCGGTGGTTTTGATGCCGTCGATCAAGCCCAGGTGGATGGGGCGCGAGCGGTTCAGGTCGAGGATGACGCCGGGCAGGCGCGAGGGCATTTGATCGTTGTTGCCGTGAAATGCCGAGCGGTAATTTTGACCGGGGGCGAGGGTGTAAAAGCGCGCCGGCACCAGGCCGATCAGGTTTTTCAGCGTGTGGGTGACGCCGCAGCAGTAATGGCATTTCATTTTAGAGACCGAGATAAAGGCGTCGATCTCTTGGAGCAGGTGGTTAAAGACGAATTCCTGGTATACAAAGTGTTCCTGGGGCACCGGCGCGGCGGCAAAATCGGTATAGGGCGCGGTGTCGTTGAGGTTGATCAATGTGGCGCCAATGTCTTTGGCCACTTTTTCATAGCCCCACTGGGTGTACGATCCCCACTCGTAGACGGCCTCGACGATGAATACCTCTTTGGCTCCGGCGTCGCGTACAAAGCCGCCCAGTGCGCGAACGACTTCGGGGTGTGTGACATAGCTGTCGATGGGCGCCCAGCCGTCGAGCGGCTTGATGTCGAGTCCGCCGGTGAGGTTGGTCTTGATCGCCACGCGGTCGCCGGCGCTGATGATGTCGCTCAGGCCGCCGATGCTGTCCAGCAGGGTACGCACCCGGTCGTGAATGACTTTTGGTTCATAGCTGGCGGCGTGGGCGATGGCTACTTTGGTCCGGGGGTCATTGCTTTGAGTGGGTGTCGCTTTGGGTTTGGGGGTTGGTGTTTCAAACGGGGTTGGACTGGGTTTGCAGCCGGCGGCCAGCCCCAGCGCCGCCGTGCCCAATGTTTTCAAAAAATTTCGTCGTGATAGTGGGTGTTTCATCCGGTGCGACATTTTTGTTCCTTTCCGGGTCACGTCTCGTTTTCCAAAAGGCGCCAGCGTGGGCAAGCATAGCATACAAGGTGATGGTTGTCAATTTGTCTTGCCTGTCTGGGCGCAGAGGGGTGCGGAGGGGCGGGCTAGAGCGCGGTGCTCAAAGCGGGCGGAAAAACGCGCTGTGGCTAGACGACATTTTGACATTTTTGGGTCTTGACAAAGGCCGAAAAGAAGGTTATAATGGCTCTGCATTCTATCAAGGAGGTTACAGGTATGAGCAACAAGATCGATGATATGTTTGTCGCCTATCTAGACATGAACGACGTTGTCGTCGTCGCTTTTCGTTGTCGTGGTGTGCCTGTTGCCTGTTGACATAAAAATGTAACTCAGGCCGTGGGCGCCCGACAAGCCCACGGCCTTTTTTGTTGCCTCAGCCCGAAATTGTTTTGCAGGCCAACGCCGTGGGACTAGCGTGTCTCGCGGCGTTTTTGTTGTCGCATATCGACGATGCCCAGATAGTGTTTGGCTAAAAGGAGGACAAGGTGGCTCAAGGTATGAGCGATTTGGGTTTGAACAAGCAGTTGGCTTTGGATTTGAAAAAGGTGGTGGACAAGAACCGCCTGGTTGGTTTGTGGAAGATGATGGCCGGTTTTCGTTGGTTTTACGTCGGCGCGGTGATCGCGATGGCCGTTGGCGCGAGTATGCGTTCATTGACCTTCAAACTGGTCCAGTTTGTGGTCGACGAGGTGTTTACCAAGGGGTTGTACCGGGACAAGTTGTTCCTGTTTGGCCTTGGTTTCGTCGGCCTGGCATTGCTAGAGGGCGTTTTTGCTTATCTGCGCAGCACCTGGGCGGCGCGTACCGCCGAGGGGATTACGTTGCGGCTGCGCAACTATGTGTACGATCACTTGCAGCGGCTCGATTTTACCTTTCACGATCACGCCAAGACCGGCGAGTTGATTCAAAAAGTCACCTCGGATGTTGACGCATTGCGCCGTTTTTACGCCGATCAGGCGATCGGCATTGGGCGTATCGTTTCGTTGTTGGTCGTCAATATGATTGTGTTGCTGCAAATGAATTGGAAACTGGCGCTGCTTTCGGTGACGATCATGCCTTTTGTGGTGCTTGCGTCTTATTTTTTCTTTGGCCGGGTGGTCAAGGCTTATGAGAAATATCAAGAGCAGGACGCTGTGGTCTCGACCAGGCTGCAAGAGAATTTGAGCGGCGTGCGCGTGGTGCGCGCTTTTGCGCGGCAAAGGTACGAGATTGAGCAGTTTGAGAAGGAAAATTGGGAGAAATACCGGCGTGGCAAAAAGCTGTTGCTCATGCACACCGCATACTGGCCGCTTTCCGACTTGATGTGCGCTGCGCAGACCTTGTTGGTGATGGTTGTCGGTGCGTTGATGGCGATCGACGGTCAGATTACCGTCGGCACCTATATGGCGATCAATGGCCTGGTGATCTGGATCATTTGGCCGCTGCGCAACCTGGGACGGCTGATCGTTCAGGTATCGACCGGGTTGGTGTCTTACAAGCGCGTGGCCGGCATCATCGACCAGGAGCGCGAAGACATTGTCAGCGGCGCGGTGGTGCCGGACACCGAGATTCGGGGCGTGATCGAGTTTGAACATGTCGATTTTGCTTATGCGCCCGCGCCGGTCGAGCGTGTCCCGGATGAAACCAGTCCCAGTAAAAAGCGCCGGCGCTGGTTCAAAAAGAACGGCCAGGATCGGGTGAGCGCAGAGCCGCCGGCCGATGCCCCGGCTGCGTCCCCGGCGCCGATTCCGGTGTTGCATGACATCACTTTTCGCTGCGAACCGGGGCAAACCGTGGCGCTGCTCGGATCGACCGGGTCGGGCAAGACGAGTATCATCAATTTGCTGCTCCGTTTCTACGATTATACCGCCGGCCGGATCAAGATCGACGGGCGCGAGTTGACCGACTATCCGCGCGGCTGGCTGCGTCGTCAAATCGGCGTCGTCGAGCAAGAGCCGTTTCTGTTTTCGCGGACGATCCGTGAAAATATCACTTATAGCGTCGATCGCGAGGTGACGGATCAAGAGGTGGAGGCGGCGGCGCGGGCTGCGGCGATCCACGATATTATTCTCACTTTTTCCAAGGGATACGATACGTTGGTTGGCGAAAAGGGCGTGACCTTGTCCGGCGGGCAGCGCCAGCGGGTGGCGATCGCGCGAACATTGCTCAAAGATCCGCGTATCTTGATCTTTGATGATGCGACGTCCTCGGTCGATACCGAAACCGAGGCGCAAATTCAGGATGCGTTGGAAACCTGGCAAGGGCGGACCAGTTTCATCATCGCTCACCGTATCCAGAGCGTGATGCACGCCGACTTGATCCTGGTGCTCGACAAGGGGCGTATTGTGCAGCGGGGCACGCACGAGGAGCTGATTCGACAACCGGGCATTTACAAGCGAATTTACGACCTTCAGGCGCGCATCGAGCAAGAGGTGCAGCACGAAGTCCAAGTCGCATAGGCAGAGAGGAAACACGAAGCAATGTCTGAACATATCCAATTTGAAGAAGAAGAATTTACGACAAAATTCAACGGGCGCACGGTGGCCCGGATGCTTGGCCTGGCCAGACCTTATTGGCACTGGCTGTTGGGGTTCGTTGTCGCCATCGCGCTTTGCTCGGTGATGGACTCGTTTTTCACTTACCAGAGCAAGCGGATCATTGATCAGGGTATTCTGGCCGGAGATAAACACCGGCTGACCCAACTGGTTGTCACATACAGTCTGGTTGTCGTCGCTCAAGCGATCACTGTGTTTGGTTTTATCTATTTGGCCGGGGTGCTGGGCGAACGCATTCATTATGACATTCGCAAAAGGTTGTTCAATCATTTGCAAGAACTTTCGTTTTCGTACTTTGACAAGACGCCGGTGGGTTGGATCATGTCGCGCGTCACTTCGGATGCCGGGCGCGTCGCCGATCTGGTGACCTGGGGGCTGCTCGACATCACCTGGGCGGTGCTCAATATCGGCACCTCGATCGCTTTTATGGCTTTTATCAACTGGCGGATGTCGCTGGTCGTGTTGGCCGTCGTGCCGGTGATGATTGGGATGGCTTTTTGGTTTCGCACCAAGATTTTGTGGCAGTACCGCGAGGTGCGCAAGCAGAATTCGAAATTGACCGGGATGTATAATGAAAACATTACCGGCGTGCGGGTGGTCAAGGCGCTCAACCGTGAGGACAAAAACTATGCCGAGTTTGCCGTCGAATCGACCGAGATGTACCGGGCCGGTTATCGCGCGGCGTGGTTGTCGGCGTTGTTTCTGCCCCTGGTGCAGATCGTCGGCGCGTTTGGTGTGGGCGGCATTGTCTGGTACAGTGGCGCGCAGATCGATCTCGGCGCGTTGACCATTGGCGGGGTGCAGGCTTTTTTGTCTTATGTCGGTTTTATGATGTGGCCGATTCAGGATATGGCCCGCGTCTACGCCGAGATGCAGCGTTCGGTGGCTTCGGCCGAGCGCGTGTTCTCGCTGATGGACGCCGAGCCGGACATCGTCGACCGCAAGGGCGCGATCGAGGCGGACAGCGTCCGTGGCGAGATCGAGTTTGACAATGTGGGGTTTTACTATCAAGATGGCAACCCGGTGCTAGAGAATTTCAACCTGCGCGTGGCCGCCGGCGAGCGGATCGCCATTGTCGGCGCGACAGGCGGCGGCAAGTCGACGATCGTCAACCTGGTGGGGCGGTTCTACGAGCCGACCAGCGGTGTGCTCCGGATCAATGGGCGGGATTACACCGAGTTGACGCAGAATGCCGTCCAGTCGCGTTTGGGGATGGTTTTGCAAACGCCGCATCTGTTTTCCGGTACGATCCGGGAGAATATCCGGTACGGGCGTTTGGACGCGAGCGACGATGAGGTAGAGCAGGCGGCCAGGTTGGCGCACGCGCACGATTTTATCATCGAAATGGCCAAGGGGTATGACGAGCAGGTGGGCGAGGGTGGCGTGCTGCTCTCGGTGGGGCAAAAACAGTTGGTCAGTCTGGCGCGCGCATTGTTGTCTGATCCCGACATTTTTATCATGGACGAGGCGACCTCGTCGGTGGATACGCTGACCGAGTCGCGGATTCAGTTGGGCATTGAGGCGTTGATGCAAGGACGCACGAGTTTTATCATTGCGCATCGCTTGTCAACGATCAAGCGCGCGGACCGCATCCTGGTTCTCGAAAAGGGCAAGATCATTGAGCAGGGTTCGCATCATGATTTGATTCGCGCGGGCGGGCATTACTATGATCTCTATACGCGCCAGTTCCGCAAGATGCTCGAAGTCGAATATGACGCTTTTGCCAAGGGGGACAATGTCGCGCCACAGCCTGTGCCTTTGACTTTGGAGCGGGCGCCGGCCGGTGACTAGGAGCGGGCTGAAAAAGTCTCCAACCGCAGAGAGCGCCAAGAAATAAAACATTCAAGGGCATCGTTTGTATTCAGATATATATATTAAACTCGCGTCTTTGGTTTTTCCGGTCTAGTCAAGATTGGATTGAAAGGGGTTGTTCATGCAATACGTCAAGTTGGGTCAAACCGGCTATACCGTCTCGCGCCTGGGCTTTGGTTCGATGCGTTTGCCCATGCTCGATATTGGCGACCAGGAATATGTCGATGTCGATCGCGCGGTCGCCGTCATTCACCGCGCCCTCGAGTTGGGCGTCAACTATGTCGATACCGGGTTTATGTACTGCAACCAAGAATCCGAGTTGGTGGTCGGCGCGGCGTTGGCGCAGTGGCCCCGGCGTGATCAGGTTGTTGTCACGGCCAAATGCACCAAGTTTAGAATGAAAAGGACGGGCGATTTGCGGCGCATGCTCGAGCACCAGTTGTGGCGGCAGCGGCGCGACTATTTTGATTTTTATCTCTTTCACGGCATTGGCTGGGACAACTGGCACGAGATCGATGAAAAGACAGGGTGGATCGCCGATATGCGGCGCGCCCAAGATGAGGGGCTGGTCAGGCACATTGGGTTTTCGTTCCACGATAAGCCAGAGAACATGATTCGCTTGATCGACACCGCAATGTTCGAGTTGGTGACTTGCCAGTACAACTATTTGGATCGCAGCAACGAGGGGGCAATTGCCTATGCGCGGGAAAAAGGGCTGGGCGTGGTGGTGATGGGGCCGGTGGGCGGCGGCCGGCTGTCGATTATGCCCAAGGGCATCCGCGAGTTGTCCGGCTTGAGCAGCAGCAACGCGGCCGAGTTGGCGCTGCGTTTCGTGTGGTCCCATCCCGGCGTCAATGTCGCGCTTTCCGGGATGGGATCGATCGATATGGTCGAGCAAAACTGCGCGGCCGCCGGCGGTGCGCCGCTCGGCGAGCGCCAGGTGGACACGATCAACGAGATGGTGAGCGGGATGAAGGACCTGGCGCGTTTGTACTGCACCGGCTGCGGGTATTGTATGCCTTGTCCAAACGGCGTCAACATTCCGCGCGTCTTTGAGCTGGTCAACTATGATCGGGTTTATGGGTTGAGCGCGTATGCGCGCGAGCAGTATCGGGCGTTGATCGAGCGAGAGCAGGGCGCCACACGTTGTCTTGCCTGCGGCGTGTGTCTGGATCGTTGCCCGCAGCACATCGAGATACCCACGCAACTCGAGCAGGCTGCGGCCTTGTTTTCCACCGTCTAGCTCGCGTAAAAGGCCACGCCGACCGTTCCCGGCCCGGCGTGGGTGCCGATGCTCGGCCCGGCCTCGACGGTGAACAGTTCGGCGCATTCAAATTCGAGTTTGACCTGATCGTAAAGCGCTTGCGCGTCTTGCGGGGCGTGGCAGTGCAGCACGGCGACGTGTACACTGCGGTTGGCGCCGACACGTTCGGCCATCAGCGTCAAGACGCGGTCGATGGCGCGTTTGCGGGTGCGCGGTTTTTCCAACGGTTCGACCTGACCGTCTTCAAGATGCAAAATGGGTTTGATCTTCATCATTGACCCAAACAGCGCCGCCGCGCCGCCGATGCGTCCTCCCCGGTGCAAATATTCCAGCGTATCGACGGTGCAAATCAGGTTCATTTGTTCGATCAGGTCGTGAGTCATTTCGACGATTTGCGCCGCGTTCTGGCCGGCCTGCGCGGCGCGCGCGGCGGCGATCACGGTCATGCCGATGCCGATCGTGATCGATTTCGAGTCGATGACGTGGACGGGAATGTCGACCAACTGGCTCGCGGCTTGCGCGGCGTCGACGGTGGCGCTGATCTTTTTTGACGGGTGGATCGAGATGATCGTTTCGGCCTGCCCGGCGAGTTGCGTGTACAGCTGGCAAAAATCGTCTACCGTCGGCTGCGAGGTGGTGGGCAGCTGTTTGTTTTCGTCCATCAGCCGGTAAAAGGTGTCGATATCGATGTCGATGCCGCTGCGGTAGGTTTGCGTTCCGAAAATGATATAGATTGGAATGACCTGAATGTCATATCGGGCGCATATTTCCGGTGGGATCGATGCCGCTGTGTCGGTGACGATGGCAACGCGGCGTCTGGTTTCTGTCATTTTTCCTCCTTGCAAAATGTCGCCCTTTTTGGGCGTTCGCTAGCTATAACCCCACGCCCATTGCCAAGTTCTTGTCGCGTCTGGACGGGGGCAAAAAATAACGCGAGGCAGATGCGGTTCTGCCTCGCGCAGTTCCAGGGTCTCGATTTTTACTTGAACATGCCGGCCATGCCATGCGCGTCGATCAGGTCATCGCACAGGCTGCGGATTTGGTCGAGGGTCAGCTCTGAGGCAGTGTGCGGGTCGAGCATCGCGGCGTGATAGATGGCTTCGCGCTTGCCGGTGAACGCCGCTTCGATGGTCAGCAGCTGCACATTGATGTTGGTGCGGTTGAGCGCGGCCAGTTGTTCGGGCAGCTCGCCGACATGGCAGCCCTGCACGCCGTTGCGATCGACCAGGCAGGCCAGTTCGACGACGGCCTGACTGGGCAGGTTGCTGATCAGGCCGTTGTTGAGCACATTGCCGCCAATGCGCAAAGGCACGTCGGTTTCCATTGCCTCCATAATGTACGAGCCGTATTCGTGCGTCCGCTGGTGACTCAAATTGGGGTTTTCGGTCAGCTCTTTGCTGCGCGTTTTCCAGTCCTCGATCTGACGTTCGCAACGGCGCGGGTACTCGTCGAGTGGGATGTTGAATTCCTCGATCAGCTCCGGGTATTGGCTTTTGATGAAATAGGGCACATATTCGGCTGTGTGCTCGGACGATTCGGTGATGTAATAGCCAAAATGACGCATCATTTCCAGCCGTACCATGTCGTGATGCCTGCTTCCGTCCGGCCGGCGCGCGGTGGCGTTGAGTTTGGCGGCGCGGCGTTTGATTTCTGGGTAGAGGTCTTGGCCGCCGTCGCTGATCTCGAGCAGCCAGGCCTGGTGATTGATCCCGGCGATTTTCCACTGCAAGTTTTCGACATCGAACAGCCCCACGCGGTTGAGCAACCCCTGCGCGCAGACCTGCACCGAATGGCATAGCCCCACCGTCTTGACGTCGGACCCGCGCAGCATCGCGCCGGTGATCATGGCCATCGGGTTGACATAGTTGAGGAACCAGGCATCGGGGCAGACGGCTTTTATGTCGCGCGCAAAATCTAGGCAGACGGGGATCGTGCGCAGGGCGCGAAAGATGCCGCCGATGCCCAGCGTATCGGCGATCGTCTGGCGCAGGCCGTACTTTGTGGGAATTTCAAAGTCGATCACCGTCGCCGGGCGGTAGCCGCCCACCTGGATCGCGTTGACGACGTATTTGGCGCCCCGGAGCGCTTGGAGGCGGTTTTCCACGCCCAGGTGGGTGGTGATGGTCGCCCGGCCCTCGTTGACGTTCCGGTTGATCACGTCGAGCATCATTTTTGATTCTTGCAGTCGTTGTCCATCAATGTCGTACAGGGCAATGTGCGCGTCGCGCAGCGCTTCGCTGAGCATGCAATCGCCCAGGACATTTTTGGCAAAGATGGTGCTTCCGGCACCCATAAAAGTGATTTTGAGCATATCGCTGTCTCCTTGCTGGTTGGCTGGCAAATTGAAATTCAACCCAGGCCCGCTCGAACGAAGGCCAGCGCCGCGCTGATAAACGCTTTTCCGTCGGGACAAGGGTGGTGAAACATTGCGCGTTGGTAGGCAAAATCGCCGATCGACGAGTTATAGGTTTCAAAAACCACATAGCCGGCGAAAGATATTTCGTGTAGCGAACTAAAGACCTTTTCCCAGGGCACCAGGCCGCCCCCCGGCAGGCCGCGATCGTTTTCGCAGGCGTGGATGCCCCACAGTTTGCTCTGCGCCGCGCCGATCGCCGCGCCATAGTCGCGGATTTCGGTGATCAGGTGGTAGGTGTCGAGCAGCACACGCAGGTTGGGGTGATCGGCCATCGATGCCAGACGCATCACCTGGTTTGGTCTGTTGGCGATGTGGGTGCGAAAATGGCTCATTGGTTCCAGCACGATCTCGAGGCCGCGCCGGCTGCCATACTCGGCCAGTTGGTGCAGCCCCTCGGCCGTCCACTTGAACTCGTCGACGGGGGGGCGGCGCCGTTTGACCGTGCCGGGGTGGCCGTACAGCGCGCCGGTATAGGCCACCGCGCCCATCTCGGCGCCGAGATCGACCTGGCGTTTGTGCCAGTTCAAACCTTTTTGGCGGTTTGTGGCGTCGTCGGCCGAGAGGTCGCAGACGGCCGGCCACTCTCCGCCAGGACTGATCCCCAACACAAGTCCCAGGCCGTGCGCTCGCTGCCGCGTCAGGCGGGGGGTAAAATGTACGTCGTCGCCGACGGCAATCTCGAAATAGTCCAGCCCCAGCTCCCGGGCCGTGTGCAACAGGTCGATCTGGTTGTCCGACCAGCGCTCGGTTAGGATGTAACAGTGTGCGCCGTATTTGACCATACGCGCAAGTGTACCACCGTCGGGCGTTTTCGCCAAGTTGGGCGGTGGCAGAGACCGCTGAAGAACAAAAGATTAGCCGCCAAGGACGTTTCGCAAAGTCAATCCGTGGACGCCGAGACTGGCTTGTATTTGCGAATATCTACGGTGCTCTCTGCGGTTGGGAACTTGTTCAGCATGTTCCTATAGATTCTGTAGGCGCTGGTTTATCCAGGTTGGGATTTTGTGTTATAATGGGCGGCTGGGTGGCCTACAATACAAGGCTGTGATGTGTTTCTCGAGGTTGTGTATGATGGATCAACAAAGGGACTCGGAATGTTGCCGGGGGTTGCGTTTTGCCGTTTTGGCCGATGTGCATGGAAATTTGCCCGCGTTGGAAGCGGTGCTCGATGATGTGCGGCGATATGATGTCGATGGCATTTGGGCCTTGGGCGATTTGATCGGCGGTCCTGGGCAAAACAGGATCGTTCATTTGCTGCGCGCGCTCGATGCCGTGCTGATTCGCGGCAATAATGAGAATTATTTGCTCGAATTTGATGACGGGGATGCGCCTGAGCGGCGCACGGCCAGGCAGTGGGCGCCGATGCGGTGGGCGTATCACGACCTCGAGCCGGCGTTGCTCGACTTTGTTGCCGCCTGGCCCGAACAGCGCGTTGTTGCGCCGGATGGCGCGGCGCCGGTGCGGCTGGTACATGGCTCGCCTCGGCGCGCCAACGAGCCATTGTTTCCCGACCGCGACGCGGAGCGCATGCAGCGTTTTCAAGAGGCGGGTTTTTTTGTCGATGGCCGCCGGCCGACGCCGTTGCGCGAGGCGCTGGCCGGGATCGACGAGCCGGCGCTGGCCTGCGGGCACACACACATTCCCTGGGTGCAGTGCCAAGACGGCTGTTTGGCCTTTAATCCCGGTTCGGTCGGTGGGGCGATCGATGGCGATACGCGCGCCCAGTATGCGCTGTTGACGTGGCGCGACGGTGCGTGGCATGTCGAATTGAGGGCGGTGGCCTATGATTTTGAACGGCTGCGCCAGGATTTTGTCGAGAGCGGTTTTTTGGCGCAAGCGGGCGCGCTTGCCCGCGCGATGCTGTTGGGAATCGGCAATGGACAAAATGCGGCCTATTATCTCGTGATTCACGCCGCCCGTTTGGCCGCTCAGGCGGGGTTGGACGGGGGCCTGGTTGTGCCGGATTCGGTTTGGGAACGCGCGGTAGAAACGTTGGATTGGGAACTGGCGGCCAGTGGAAGGCCGCTGTTTTGAATGATTATGATGTTCTTTATAGATTCAGGAGGTGAAAAATGAAGGTAGCGACAATTGGCGGTGGTTCGACGTACACTCCCGAGCTGGTTCAGGGTTTCATTGAGCGGTACGAGCGGCTGGGGTTGCGCGAGCTGTGGCTGATGGACATTGACGCCGGGCGTTTGGATGTGGTGGGCGGGTTTGTCAAGCGGATGGTACATGCCGCCGGCGATCCTTTTGTGGTGCGGCTGACCACCGAGCGTCGAGCGGCGCTAAAGGGCGCGGATTTTGTCACCACGCAGATTCGCGTGGGCGGGATGGCCGCCCGGCGCGAGGACGAGTATTTGGGGCGGCGATGGAATTTGGTGGGTCAAGAGACCACCGGTATTGGCGGTATGGCCAAAGCGCTGCGCACGGCGCCGGTCATTTTGTCTGTCGCCGAGGAAATGCGTGCCTGGTGCCCCGACGCCTGGCTGGTCAATTTTACCAACCCGTCGGGGCTGGTGACAGAGGCGTTGCAGCGTTACGCGCCCGATATTCGATCGGTGGGGTTGTGCAACGGGCCGATTGGCTATCAAATGGAGGTGATGCGAGAACTGGAATTGGATCGCCCCTTTGACGTGCTTTTGGATTATCTGGGTTTGAATCACCTGGCGTGGATTCGCGGCGCGCACGTCGGCGGGCGGGACGTTTGGCCGCAAATGTTTGCTCAGGCGCTCGAACAGGCCGGCGACGATGATGAGGATGGGACGATGCCGGCAGCAGTGATGTCGAGTTTGGGGGTGATCAGCAATTATTATTTGCGCTATTACTATCGGACCGGGCGTGTTTTGGCCGAGCAGGCCAAGAACGAACCGTCGCGCGCCGAAGAGGTGATCGACATTGAGAAAAAGCTGCTGGCTCAATATGCCGACCCGGCGCTGAACACGATGCCGCCTGAATTGATGGAGCGCGGCGGCGCATATTATTCGACGGTGGCCGTGCAGTTTATCGAGGCGATCTCGCGCGACTTGGGCGAGGTGCATATTGTCAACACGCGCCAGGGCGGCGCAGTGCCCGGCGTGCCCGCCGATTGGGTGATGGAATTGCCTTGTCGCATTGCCGGCGATGGCGTTCACCCGCTGCCCGCCGAGCCGTTGCCGCTTTTTGCCGATGGTTTGCTCAGGGCGGTCAAGGCATACGAGTTGTTGACGGCGCGGGCCGCGCTGACCGGCGACCGGGAGGCGGCGATGCAGGCATTGATCGTTCACCCGCTTGGGCCGGACGCGGATGTTGCGGTCGATGTGTTGGACGATATGTTGGCGACGCACCGGGCTTATCTACCCAAATTTTTCGAGTCGACATCTTTAGAGGAGTGATGGTCAATGATCGTGTTGGGTATTGATGGCGGGGCGAGCAAGACGCACGCGGTTTTGCTCGACGAGAACGGCCATGTGCTTGGTGTGGGGCGCGCGGGTTGTTCAAATTGGGAGGTGGTCGATTTGGACGGCGCGCAAAAGGCGCTGCAAGCGGCCATAGCTGCGGCGTCGCGCGACGCCGGCATTCGCAAGCAGGACATCGATGCCGGTGGATACGGTTTGGCCGGGCTGGATTGGCCCAGCGACCGGGGGCGTTTGCAGCCGCTGATCGATGTGTTGGGTGTTGGCGGATTATATACGATGGTCAACGATGCGTTTTTGCCGCTGCGCGCCGGCGCGCCGGACGGCGTCGGCCTGGCGGCGATCGCCGGGTCGGGGACGACGGTGGTGGGGCGCAATCGCGCCGGAGAGACCGCGCGCAGTTTTGGCGCGAGCTATCCATTCACCGATTGGGGCGGCGCGTGGGATATCGCTGCTGCTGCCGTGTATGCCGTTGCGCAGATGTATATGGACCTGGGACCGGACACGGTTTTGGCAGAGCGGATGCTGACCGCCACCGAGAGTGACAATGTGGCCGAAATGTTGGAACAGATTATGCGCTGGCAGATCCGCGTCGGCGGGGATTTTTGCCCGCAGGTGTTCGAGGCGGCGCACGCCGGAGACGCGGTTGCGCGGTCGATTGTCCGGCGGGCCGGTGAAACGATCGGCGCGAACGCGCTGGCGATCGCCCGTCGTTTGGGGATGCTGGAAACTCGATTCGAGATTGTCACCGCCGGCGGTGTTTTTTCTAGCCAAAGCCAGCTGTTGAACAAGAGTTTGTTGGAGACGCTGCGCACTCGGGCGCCGCAGGCCGGGTTGACGCATTGGCAGTCGCCGCCCGTTGTGGGGGCCTTGTTTTTGGCGCTGGACTTGCTCAACCTGGACAGGTTGCCGTCAACGTCGTTGGTGGCCGAGCGCGTGGTCGCGGCTTTGCAGCATTGATCGTTTTTGGCTCTTGTGGATACGGGGATCTGTCAATCTCGTTGACGCGGAATCCTGCCCGGTCCCAAGAGCCTCGTTTTTTTGAGGAGTGCGTTTTGGAGGTAGAGAGCGTTCGGCAAATCAATATCGTAGAGACGATGCGGACGTCGTATCTGGATTATGCGATGAGCGTCATTGTCTCGCGCGCGCTGCCCGATGCCCGCGATGGTCTCAAGCCGGTGCATCGGCGCATCTTGTACGCAATGTACGATATGGGGCTGCGTTACAATACGCCGTATAAAAAGAGCGCGCGTATTGTCGGCGAGGTGCTGGGCAAATATCACCCGCACGGCGACTCGGCGGTGTATGATGCGATGGCGCGGATGGCGCAAAGCTTTTCGATGCGTTACATGCTGGTGGATGGTCAGGGCAATTTCGGGTCGGTCGATGGCGATTCGCCGGCGGCGATGCGTTATACCGAGGCGCGTTTGTCCAAGATTGCTCAAGAGATGTTGGTCGATATTAACCGCGATACGGTCGCGTTTGCCGACAATTTCGACGGCTCGCTGCAAGAGCCGACGGTGCTGCCGGCGCGTTTGCCCAATTTGCTGCTCAACGGCTCGTCGGGCATTGCCGTGGGGATGGCGACCAACGTTGCTCCGCACAATTTGGCCGAGTTGTGCGACGCGATCGTGTATTTGATCGACCACGAGCAAGAGCAGGTGACCGTTCAAGAGATCATGCGCCTGGTCCAGGGGCCGGATTTTCCAACCGGCGGCCTGATCGTTGGCGATGAGGGGATCAAGGACGCTTATGCAAAGGGCAAAGGGCGCATTGTGATGCGCGCCGTGACGCACATTGAAGAGATGCGGGGTAATCGTGAGCGGATTGTGGTCACAGAGTTGCCCTATCAGGTCAACAAGACGACATTGTTGGAGCGGATCGCTGCTTTGGTGCGCGATGGCAAGGCGCCGGGGATCAGCGATTTGCGCGACGAATCGGACCGGCGTGGGATGAGTGTGGTGATCGAGTTGAAACGCGGCACGCAGGCGCGCCAGGTGTTGAATCTCTTGTTCAAGTACACACAGTTGCAAAGCACTTTTGGCTACAATTGTCTGGCGTTGGTCGATGGCGCGCCGCGTACGCTGTCGCTCAAGCGGGCGTTGCAAATCTATATTGAGCATCGCCGCGAGGTTATTGCCCGCCGCACGCGCTTTGATCTAGAGCGCGCGCAGCAGCGGGCGCACATTTTGGAGGGGCTGCTTTTGGCGTTGGACGACATTGACCTGGTCATCCAGATCATTCGTGCCAGCGCCGACGCTGAAACGGCGCGCGCGCGGCTGATCGAGCGCCTGGCGTTGACCGAGGCGCAGGCGCAGGCCATTCTCGACATGCAGCTGCGGCGGTTGGCCGGTCTGGAACGGCTCAAGATTCAGGGGGAGCACCAGGACCTGGCTCAACAGATCGCCTATTTGCAGGACTTGCTCGCCGACCCGCCCAAGATTTTGCACTTGATTCGTGAGGATGTGGAGACGATCAAGCGCGAGTACGGCGACGCTCGTCGCACGCACATTGTCGGCGCGGCCGATGCGTCCCTGTCGGCGCAAGATTTGGTGCCCGACGTGCGGGTGTTGATCTCGGTCACGCAGCGAGGTTATGTCAAGCGCACGCCGGTCAAGGCGTACCGGCTCAACCACAAGCAGAAAAAGCGGATGGTTGGCGTGCCGGGGATGGAGACGCGCGAAGCGGATTCGGTGCGCTATATTTTGGCGGCCGGTTCTCGTGACGATGTGCTTTTTTTCACCAACAAGGGCCGGGTCTACCGGGAAAAGGTGTATCAGATTCCAGAGCGCGAACGCGCGGCGAGGGGTATTCCGGTGATCAATTTGATTCGTCTCGGTGCCGGGGAGCGGGTCACGGCTGTGCTGCCGGCGCCGCGTCTGGACGACGCCCCCTATTTGACAATGTTTACGGTGCAGGGTAAAGTTAAACGTGTCTCTCTGTCCGAGTTTTCGCTGGTGCGTGCCAATGGCTTGCTGGCCTTTCGTCTGGATCAGGGCGATGAGTTGGGTTGGGTGTGTCTGACCGACGGCGGGCGCGAGTTGATTGTGACGACGGCCGGGGGTAAGGCGCTGCGCTTTGCCGAGTCTCAGGTTCGTCCACAGGGGCGAGATGCGGCCGGGATGTTGGGCGTCAAGTTGGCGGCCGGCGATCTGGTGGTCGATGCGGACGTGGTCGAAGAGGGGGGTGAGCTGTTGGTGGTGACGCAAAATGGGTTTGGCAAGCGTACCGCTTTGGACGAATACCCTCTTCAGGGACGCAACACCGGCGGTGTGATCGCGCTTCATCCCAAGTTTCAAGACTTGACCGGCCCGATTGTCGCTGCGCTGGTGGTTCAGGCCGGCGATCAGGTGACATTGATCACCGGGAATGGGATGGCGCTGCCCACCGATGTCGAGCAGATTCCTCGTTCGTCGCGCGCCACGCGCGGGCAGATCGTGATCAATGTCTACAAGGGCGATCGGTTGAGCGCCGTGGCCCGGCTGGCGTCTGAAGCCAAAGGGTGATTATAATTGAAAGGGATGTACAACAATGCAGTTTTATTTTATTCGACATGGTCAATCTGAGAACAATGCCAGTTGGGCGCGTTACGGTGAGGGGTATCCGCGCGTTTCGGACCCCGAGCTGACCGATGTGGGGCGTACACAGGCCGCTCTCGTTGCCCGGTTTCTCACCCAGTCTGGCACGCTGCACCCGGTGGGCGAAGGCGAGTTTAGAAATGTCAGTGGCTTTGGTATCACCCACTTGTATACCAGTTTGATGGTTCGCGCCGTGCAGACGGGCGCGGCGATCTCTGAGGCGTTGGGGTTGCCGTTGGTGGCGTGGATGGACGCGTACGAAACGGGAGGAATTTTTATGCACAATCCCGAAACGAACGAACCGGAGGGTTTGCCGGGGCACAATCGCGCTTATTTTGAGCAGCATTATCCACACCTGGTGCTGCCCGATGATTTGAATCATCAGGGCTGGTGGAATCGGCCATTTGAGGGGCGCGAGGAGCGTTCTGGGCGGGCGCAGCGTTTTTGGGAGACGCTGCTCGAACGGCATAGCGGCACCGAGGATCGCGTCGCGGTGGTGAGCCACGGTGGGTTTTACAATTATGTGCTGCGGGTTGTTCTCGGTTTGCCGCGCCGGGATGAGTTGTGGTTTGTGCTCAATAATGTGGCGATCACGCGCATTGATCTGGGCGAGAGGGTGCGGGTTGCTTATACCAACCGCGCCGATTTTTTGCCCGGCAGGCTGGTCACGTAGGCATTGTGTCGACCCGGCGCGGTGCGATCATTTGGACAAAACACGCGCTTTGTGTTATAATCTGCCGACTCGAGTTCGGAGAGGTAGCATAGTCTGGCCGAATGCGCGCGCCTGGAGAGCGCGTGTACCGCAAGGTACCGTGGGTTCAAATCCCACCCTCTCCGCCAAATCCAAAGGTGAAAATTTTGTTTGTGTCCGGTTTGACCGGGTTTCAAGGCACCGCTTTGCGGTGCTTTTTTCGATTGCGCCAGATTCGAGGGGGAGCGCCGCGTGTATTACAAGTGGCCTGACAAGTTGATCGTTCCTCTGCTGCTGTTGGTGATGGCCCAGCTGCTGGGCGCCGCGTCGCCTACACAGCGCGAGCAGGAGGGTCTGGGGTGCGGTTATGCCTGGCTGGCGGCGCGGCAGGCTTTGCCGGGCGGGACGCCGATCCTGAGTCATTTGCTGGCGGCGTTGCCGCTGCGTTTGATCGCCGGAGCGGATTTCGACATCGGCGACGCTCTGGCGTCGCGTGATGCGGCAGCGATCGGCGGGTGCTTGTTGTGGGGAGATCGTTCGTCGCCGGAGCAGCCGGCGACAGTCGTTGCGCGTCGTGTTTTGTTCCTTGCCCGTTGGCCCAATCTGGCGCTGTTTTTGGTTTTGGCGGCGCTGGTTCATCGCTGGGCGCGCGAGTTGTACGGTCGATTTGCCGGCGTGTTGGCGTTGCTGCTCTGCGCGTTCGAGCCAAATTTGTTGGCGCATGCCCGGCTGGCGACGGCCGATCTGACCGTGACCGTGTTTGTGTTTGCGGCTGTCTACTGGTTGTGGCGTTTGCTGCGCCGGCCGTCGGTTCGGCATTTGTTTGCCGTGGGTTTTTTTGGGGGGTTGGCTCTGGCCAGCAAATTTTCGGCGCTGCTTTTTGTGCCTGTTTTGGCCGTGCTGCTTTTGTCCAGGGCGTTCGTCGAGCATCCTTTTCAGCTCTCGATTCGCTTGCCTTTGGTTGCTTCGGTTTCGGGCGAGACAAAGCGCGGGCGGCTGGCGTGGCTGGTTGCCAGCGGTGTATTGATCGCATTGATCGCGCTGTTGACCGTGTGGGTGGTGTATGGATTCCAGGTGGGGGCGCTGGGCCATGTCCGCGTTTTGGCACCGGATTATTGGCAAACGTTGCGCAATGCTCCCAACCCGTTTCGTCCGGACGACGAGGTGCGTTTTTTGCAAGGCGAATTGTACGTTGGCCGGCGGTGGCGCTATTTGTTGATCGCTTTTTTGCTCAAGACGCCGCTGCCCTTGTTGGCGTTGCTGCTCGGATCCGTCGTCGCGTCGTTTGTCCACCGTACCTGGCGCAAGAATGCGATCGTGGTTTTGCCTCCGGCGTTTTTTTTCATCGTTGGCTTGAGCAGCCAGGTTAACACCGGGTATCGTTACATTTTACCGATTGTGCCTTTTTTGTTGGTTTATGCCGGTTATGTGGCGGCGCTGGTTCAGCGGTGGTTGCAGGGCGAGGGGGCTTTTGCGGGCAGCGTGTCGACTTTTGGCTTGTTTTTTGCAATGTTGGGCTGGTATGTTTTTGGGACGATTGCCGTTTGCCCGCATTATTTGGCCTACTTTAACGAGATCGCCGGCGGGGCAGAGAACGGGTGGCAGAGTTTGATCGGCGACGATCTGGACCGGGGCCAGGATTTGGGTGAACTGGGCGTTTGGCTGGCGCGGCGCGAGATCGGTCGCGTCAAGTTGGCCTATCAGGGCGCGGCCGAGCCGTCGTTTTACGGTATCGACTTTGAACCTTTGCCCACGCCTTTTGACACCTGGGAATCTCGCTATTCGTTTTATCCCAACGATCCGGCGCCCGGCTGGTACGCGATCAGCGTCAACAGCTTGCAGGGGCTACGTCTGTCCGACCCAGAGACTTTTGCCTGGTTCCGGCAGCGGCAGCCGAGGGCCAAGATCGGATATTCGATTTTTGTGTACGAGGTCTTGCGGTCGGGCGAGCCGGGCGTGGTGGCCGGCCTGTCGGGGCTGCAACCGGTCGATATTTTGCCCCAGGACTATGAACGGTTCTTCAAGACGAATGACGTTCGATTCAAGTGGTTTGACGCGGCGCACTCGGCTATTTTTCCGGCGCAGCAAGGCGCCGTGTTGTACTATATGCTGGCTGGCATCGACAGTCGTCTGGCGGTGGGGCAATCGTTGCCGGGGGAAATACGCTCGACCGACATTGCCGCGACTTGCTATGATGCGCCTTATTCGGCGATTCGTGTCTCGCTTTCGACCGCCGAGATCGCCGATGCGATCCTCGCGCGTCGCCATTCGACACCGGTGTGGTCGAGTCCGGCGATCACCTTTTTGCCCGGCGATCCGGCGGCGCACGCCGAACGGTTGGCGTTGCCCGTCGACTTTGGCGGCCGGGTCGAGTTGTTGGGGTACACGGCAAGCGCGGGCGAGATCGAGCGCGGCGATCAGGGGGACGGGGCGTGGTCGTTGACGACCTGGTGGCGCGTGCTAGAGCCGGGTTCCACGCCGCTCAAGGTGTTTGTCCATTTGCTCGACGATCACAGCCGTCTGGTTGGCGGCGATGATCGCCTGGATGTACCGGTCGACGGCTGGGACGTGGGCGATGTTTTTTACCAGATACACCACGTCGAGGCGCCGCTCGATGCGCCGATCGGGGTATGCCAGATCGAGTTGGGCTGGTACGACGCGCGCACGGTGGAGCGTCTGGCGGTGCGCGCCGGCGGGTATGCCGTCGCCGACCGGGTGCTGCTGTCGCCGGTCAGGGTGGTCGCGCGATGAGCGCGCCGACGATTTATTTGCCCCATCATTTGCGCAAACAGCTTGCGCGCGGCCATCCGTGGATTTATCGCCGCCAGATCGCCAGGCCGCCGTCGCTGCCCTCGGGGACGTGGGTGCGCGTTGTGTGCGGCAAGGCGGCTGCGTTTGGGTTGTGGGATGCGCGCAGTCCGATTGCGGTGCGTTTGTTTTCGCATCGCCAGAAGCCGGATGCGGGCTGGATCGCGCGCCGGGTGCGTGTCGCCTGGCAGGCACGTCAGGCGGTGCGTGCCGGCCGCACCACAGCTTACCGGTGGTTGTACGGTGAGGGGGATGGCGTCCCCGGTGTGGTTGTCGATTTGTACGGCGAGTATGCCGTGCTGCAAAGTTATGCCGACAGTCTGGACGCGGTTGTGCCGTGGGTGGTCAGTGGCCTGCGGGCGTGTACCGGATTAAAGGGTGTTTTGCGCCGCGATTCGGCGGGCGGGCGTGTGACGTCGCTGTGGGGGCGGCGGCCCAGGCAGGATATTGTGGTGCAGGAAAACGGCTTGCGTTTGGCCGTGAACCTGTTCGAGGGGCAAAAAACCGGCCTGTTTCTCGATCACCGCGAGAACCGGCGTTATTTGGAGCCGTGGTGCGCCGGCAAGCGTGTGCTGAATTGTTTTGCCTATACCGGCGCGTTTACCCTCTATGCCGTGCGCGGCGGCGCGACCGAGGTCATCAGCGTGGACATTGCCCCGCAGACCGCTCAGGCGGCGCGGCGCAATTTGACGCTCAACGGCTTTGACCCCGACGCGCATCCTTTTATCGTTGCCGACTGTTTCGATCTGCTGGATCGATATGCCGCGCAGCAAGAGCGTTTTGATCTGATTATCCTCGATCCACCGTCGCTGGCGCGCGCCAAAAAGGCCAGACACGCCGCGATTCGCGCCTATGCCCGGCTCAACCAGGCGGCGATGCATTGCCTGCCGCCCGGCGGGCTGTTGGCGACGGCGAGTTGCACCGGGCAGGTGTCGCCGCAGGATTTTCGGGATTTGCTCGGCGATGCCGCGGCCCGCGCCGGCAAGCGGTTCTTGATCATCCACGAGGCCGGACAGGCGATCGATCACCCCGTGCCGGCTCATTTTCCCCAGGGGCGCTATCTCAAATTTGTTCTGGGCCGCGTCAGAGACGTTGTCTAGAAACAGTAGAACATCTTTTCCACTTTGAGATCGTTATGATGTCTCGACTTGTTTGCCAACCACATTTGACGCGCCGCCAGGCGCGCCGGTTTATGCTCGCCCATCAAAACCTGTGGCCGCCGCGTACACTGCGGGGCAAGGCCGGCGTGCTCGAACACATGCGTCGTGTGCGTTGTATTCAGTTTGACCCGCTGAACATTGTGGGGCGCAATCCCGAGTTGGTGCTGCAAGCGCGGGTGGCCGATTTTCGGCCGTCGATGCTGCAAGAGTTGCTTTATCGGGACAGGGAATTTCTGGATGGCTGGGACAAAATGATGTCGATTTACCCGCTGCAAGATTGGCCCTATTTTCGGCGTCGCCGCGAGGGGGCCAAAACTCGGCGTGGTCGAAGCCGCGATGAGGTTGATGCCGTTGTACCGCGGGTGCGCGACGAACTCGATGCGCGAGGGCCATTGTCGTCGATTGACCTGGATTTCGGTCAAACCGTGGATTGGTCTTGGGCGCCGACGCGGTTGGCGCACTGATTTCAGAACAAATTTTCTAAATTCTGACACCTTTTTGCATATAATATGACTTGGCCTGACATGTATGTATGGTATATATGAATTGGGTGTGTTTCAAATGATTTGGGCGTCCGTAGCATCGCCCCTTGTGGGCGACTTGCAAAGCAAATGAAACACACCCGTATGAATTCTACAAGTGTTGTGTGAACGGAACATGCAACACATTTCATGTAACGCCGTATCGTATAAGGAGAATGCAAAATGGCAAAGATGATTGCTTATTGTGGGTTGATTTGTTCGGACTGTGCGGCTTATCTTGCGACCCAGGCCAATGACCAGGCCGCGCTGCGGCGTGTGCGCGACCAGTGGCGCGAGGAATACAATGTCCCTCAGATGACCGTCGATGATGTGACCTGCGACGGCTGCCTGGTTGAGGGTCTCAAGTGTGGGCACTGCGCCGAGTGCGACATCCGCGCTTGCGGCCGGTCGCGCGGCGTGGTCAACTGCGCGCATTGCGCCGACTATGCCGGCTGTGACATGCTAAAACGGTTCTTTGGTTTTGTACCCGACGCCAAGGCCAAGCTCGATCAGATTCGGGCGACGCTGTGAGGTGAATGGTGACAATGCAGCTACTTGACGGGTTCAAGGTCTTTGACACCGATCACTGTGTCACCGGCTCAATGCGCCACGTTTACGAGTTTAACGGCTACCCGATCAGCGAAGATTTGCTGCTGGGTCTGGGCGCCGGGGTGGGGTTCAGCTACTGGCATTTCAAGGGGCAGCCGCCTTTTATGGGCGGCCGGGCGCTGCCCAAGCCG
Organism: uncultured Anaerolineae bacterium; assembly: GCA_964481205.1. GTDB lineage: Bacteria > Chloroflexota > Anaerolineae > JAFGEY01 > JAFGEY01 > CAYRXM01. The sequence goes on from CAYZYE010000020.1 coordinate 22,096, forward strand.
AGTATGGAGGAATGGGCAGTGCAACGCACCGGGGTCAAGATAAAATTGCATACCACTAGCAGCGCACGCAAAGCGCGTCAGTCGATGCTAGAGCTGCTCGAAATGGGTCAGCCGGTGATGATCGGCTGCGATATGGGGTTTTTGCCCTATTTCGACTTTGGGGGGCAGGAATACCACTTTGGCGGGCACGCCGTCGTCGTTGCCGGGTATGATGCCGGGGCGGATTGCGCGCTTGTCGTCGATCGCGACGGTGCGTACCGGGTGCCGATGGCCGATTTGGAAAAGGCGCGCGGCTCCAAGTTCAAGCCCTTTCCGCCCAAGCATTTGTGGTACAGTTTTGATTTCGGCGAGATGCGCCCGCCGACGACCGGCGAGGTCTATGCAGCGATCGCCCAGCAGGTCGAACCGATGCTCAATCCGCCGATTCGCAACATCGGCATCAAGGGCATTCGCAAAGCGGCGCAGATGGCGTCCAAGTGGCCGGCGTCGATGGGCGCCGACGAGCTGCGCCGGGCGCTGTTCAACTCGTACATTTTTATCTGCCCGGTGGGCGGCACCGGTGGCGGCACGTTCCGCTACATGTTTAGCCGATTTTTGCGCGAGGCGGCCGAGATCGCCGGCGATGGGCGGTTGAACGCCAGCGCCGATCAGTTTTGGCAGATCGGCGACCGGTGGGAGGCGTTGGGGGCGTGGTTCAAGGCCGCGTCCGAGGCCGACGATCCCGCGTCGCTGGTCCAAGAGTGTGTCGAACCGTTGCGCTCAATCGCCGATCTGGAAGAAGTGGCCTGGCAGGCTTTGTCCACTTTGATCCCAGGGTGATACGATTAGCTAATTAAAGAATAAGGAGGATATTTAATGTCGAAGATGATTGCATATTGTGGATTGGTCTGCACCGACTGCCCGGCGTATATTGCGACTCTGGCTTTTGACCGTGGCGATATGGATACGGTGCAGCAGATGGTTGAAAAATCGCGCACCGATTTTGGCGATCCCAACATCACCGCTGAGGGGTTGATGTGCGACGGCTGCATCGGCGATGTGTCTGCCGGGCAGACGTTGCGCCAATGCGGCTACTGCGCCGAGTGTGCGGTGCGCGCTTGCGCCGTCGAGCGGGGCGTGGTCAACTGTGCGCATTGTGATGCGTATGTGTGCGACACGTTGTCCAGGTTTTTTGGCATGGCCGCTCACGCGCGCGTAACGCTCGATCAGATTCGGGCGACGTTATAGGGCGAGGAGGGTTTTATGGACGAGGTATTCGAGCATCGCGACATGTCGGCGGCGGTGTTTAACGATGTAAATTTGCACAAGGTGACGTTTCGTAATGTTAATCTTTCTGGCGCGACCATACGCGACGCCAACTTGAGCAACGTCTCTATCGACGAGGCCAACATTGCCGGGTTGACGATTTTCGGCTTTGACGTCGAGGCCTTGATCGAGGACGAGCGGGATCGCCGCGACCCGGAGCGGCGCCGGCTCAGGGCGCGCGACCTCGGCGATCCCGACAGCGTGCGCGAGATGATGGACAATTTGGAGTCGCTTCGCGCCCAATTCAGGCGGCGTCTCGAGGCGGCAGCGCCGCCGGCGTTGGTTGCCAGGCCGGCGCCGGCCAAATGGTCGGCGATTGAGCATGTGCGGCATTTGTTGTTTGCCGAGGATCTCTATATCAATCGCTGGATTTTGCGAAATGATCGGCCCTGGAACCAGCTTGGGCTTTTGCCCACTTTTCTCGCGCATGACCCGGCGTATGCCGACGTAGGCCGCCAACCCAGCGACGATCTAGAGACCATCCTGGCGGCGTGGGACGATGTGCATGCCGTCACCAGGGCGTTTCTGGCTGATCTGACGCCGGAAAAGCTGCGCGGCGATACGAGCGACGTTGACTTTGGGCAGGGAACTGTGGGGCAGGTGCTTCAGGGCATGGCGAGGCACGATCTGCATCACATTCGCCGGGCCAAAGAAGCGCTGCAAAAACAGATGGGCACATAATTGTGCCCATCTGTTGCGCCAGATACAATATAGATTGAGGAGATTCGATGCAACAAGATATTGTACGATGGTTACTTGAATCCGGCGAGCCGTGGACGCGCTATCGCACATTGATCGACCTGCTCGACCAGCCTGAAAGCGACGCCGCAGTGTGCGCTGCGCGCGCCGAGATGCTGGCTCACCCGCAGGTGCGCGGTTTGATCGACCGGGCTGCGGCCTGGGGCGATGCGCCGTTGAAGCGGCATAATGATGCTTCTCACCCGATCTATGCGTTCAGCACTCTGGCCGATTTTGGCCTCCAGGCGAATGATCCGGGTATGGCCGAAGGGATAAACAAGGCGCTGGCCCATCAATCGGCCGAGGGCGCGTTTCAGAGCGTGGTCGATATTCCCAAGGCTTTTGGCGGCGCGGGCGAGGCGCTGTGGACGTGGATTGTCTGCGACGCGCCGACGATGCTTTACACGCTTTTGGCAATGGGGTTGCAAAACGACGAGCGCATACAAGCGGCGGTCGAGCACCTGGTGGGTCTGGTCGATGAGGTGGGGTGGCGATGCAAGGCTGCGCCAGAGCTGGGCAAGTTCAAGGGGCCGGGCAGGCGCAGCGATCCTTGCCCCATTGCCAACGTCTATGCGCTCAAGGCGCTCTCACTGCTGCCAGAATGGCGCGACGGCGAGGCGGCGCGGCGCGGCGTCGAGATGCTGCTGGGGCATTGGTCGTTGCGTGGGGAGAAAAAGTATTTTTTGTTCGGCATCGGCACCGATTTCAAAAAACTCAAATATCCCTTTGTGTGGTATAATATCCTGCACGTCGTCGATGTGTTGAGCCGCTTTCCCTTTGTCCACGCGGATGCCCGTTTCGGGGAAATGGTCACGACGTTGATCGAGCAAGCCGGCGAGGATGGGCGCTACACGGCGGCGTCAATGTACCGGGCGTGGAAGGGCTGGTCTTTTGCCGACAAAAAGCATCCTTCGCCGTGGTTGAGTTTTTTGGCGCTGCGGATTCAAAAACGGATCGGAATTTTAATGTAGGCTCTACTGCAAAAAGGGGGGATTAGCCGCAAAGGACGCCTCGGATGAAGTCAATCCGCGAACGCAGAGTATTGTGTATCTTTGAATATCAATGGCGCTTTTCGACGTTTTATTTCTTTGTCCTCTCGGCGATCTCGGCAGTTAGCGAGTTTTTTCAGTGGACTCGATAATGTCAACGCAGAGTTGCAGAGACGCAGTCTGGACAATGCTTTGCGTCTCTGCGTTGAGAAACTTTTCCGGCTTGTCCATGTTATGGTGATCAAAGAGATTCGAGCTAAAACGCTGCTTTCGCACTGCAAAGATCCCGCAAGTTGGTTCGGGGTGAAATACAATATGAATATTTATCGCGGTTGCGAGCATCATTGCATCTATTGCGACTCGCGCAGCGCGTGCTACCGGATCGAGGATTTTGACGGCGAACTGCTGGTCAAGGTCAATGCTCTGGAATTGCTGCGTGACGAGCTTGCGCGCAAGCGGATGATCGGTACGGTGGGCAGCGGCGCGATGCAAGACCCATATACCTGCTCTGAGGCCAAACTCGATATGACCGGGCAGGCGCTGCAAATCATCGCCGAGGCGGGCTTTCCGGTGCATCTTGCCACCAAGAGCGACTTGATCCTCAAGGACCTGGACACGCTGGTCGAGATCAACAAGGTGCAAGCCTCGGTTTGTTTCACCATCACCACCGCCGACGATGAGCTGGGCAAAAAGGTCGAGCCGGGCGCGCCGCTCGTTTCGCGTCGTTTCCGCGCCGCCGGGATTTTGGCCGGGCAGGGCATTCAGGTTGGTTTGCTGATGATGCCGATCTTGCCCTTTATCGAGGACAATGAGGAGAACATTTCACAGATCATGCGGCTGGCCGCCGATCACGGGATCAGCTTTGTCATGCCCTGGTTTGGCATGAGCCTGCGCGCGCGGCAGCGCGAGTACTTTTACCGGAAACTCGACGAGCTGTTTCCCGGCCTAAAGCAAAAATATCAGCGGCGCTATGGTTGGAAATACAGTTGCCCGGCGCCGCACGCGAAACGCTTGTACAGCCATTTTGAGACGCTGCGCGCCAAATATGGTTTTGCCAAAACATCGAACCATTACCGGCCGCGCAAGCGCATAAAAAAGCAGAGCCAGCAGCCGAGTTTGTTTTGAGATAGAAGCATAGTGGATTTTTATGACAAATGAGATAAAACGGGCGGATTTGGTTTCTCGTCGCTACCAACGGCGAAATTTTTTTCTTGGGCTTGCCAATGGCGCGATCTTTAGTATGGCCGAGGTGTTCATCGGCCCCGATATGGTTTTGACCTGGTTTTTGACCCAGCTCCATGCCTCTAATTTCATGATCGGCTTGATCTCGCCGGTCCGGTATGGCGGCTGGTTTCTGCCGCAGATATTCATTTCTGGTTATATGCAGCGTTTGCCGCTCAAATTGTTCTTTTATCGCTGGATGTCCATTGTTCGCAGCGCCGCGCTGCTGGCCTTGACGCTGATGGTGGCTTTTGTGCCCATCAAGTGGATGCTGCCCCTCTTTTTTGTGCTTTTGGCCACGTACAGCGTTAGCGCGGGGTTGTGTGGCATTTCTTTTATGGATGTCGTGAGCAAGGTCATTCCTCCCACCCGGCGGGGCGCGTTTTTTGGCTGGCGGATGTTTATCGGCGGGATTTTGACTCTGGGTGCAAGTTCGTTGGTCGGCGTCATTCTCGATGAGCCGGACGGCCTTTATTTTCCACGCAATTTTACCGTTTTGTTTGGCGCGGCTTTTGTTTTGATCAGCATCTCGATGGCCGCGTGGTGCCTGGTCAATGAACCGGCCGGCGTTGTCGATCCGGTGCGAACGCATTGGACCGGGCAGGTCAAGCGCGGTATTCGTCTGATCCAAGATAACACCCCCTATCGCGTTTTTGTGTTGGCGCGCCTGGCGCTGATGTTGGCGCAATTGGCGGCGCCATTTTATATTGTTTATGCTAAAATGGTTTTGAATATACCGGCACGGATGGTCGGCGTGTATCTCACGGCGCGCACGGCGACGGCGATTGCGTTCAATCTGGTTTGGGGGCGGGTGAGCGATCGCAAAGGCAACCGGACCTTGATCCAGATCACCAATGCGATTGGCCTGTCGATGCCGGTGCTGGCGCTGACGATCGGCGGGCTGGCGCGCTGCTACCCACAGAGTGTTTCCTGGTTGACCTATGTTTATATGGCGGTTTTTGTCGCTTCTGGGGCGTTCGGCGCGGGGTCGGGGATTGGGAATATGAACTATTTGCTCGATATTGCCCCGCCTGAGCAGCGTTCATTGTACCTGGGGTTTACAAACACATTGTTCGGCATTGGTTTTTTCACCTCTGCCCTCAGTGGGATGATTGTGGATTGGATTGGATTTACCGCATTGCTGGTCATCGCCGCGTTTTTTTATGGGTTGGCCTGGTTGTTTTCGATGCGGATGGTGGAGACGAGAAAGACGCATTGTCATCATGGCAAATAAAGACCGCGTGCCCGGTTTCGGGCGCACGGTCTTTGTAGCACACAACAAACAAAATGCCGGGCTAGTCCAAAAAAGATTGTAGTCTGCGGCAGTGGCGCGGGTGTCGCAGTTTGCGCAATGCTTTGGCTTCGATCTGGCGAACGCGCTCCCTCGTGACCCCAAATTTCTTGCCGACCTCGTCGAGGGTGTGGGCGTGCCCGTCTTTGAGGCCAAAACGCAGTTGTACAACCCGTCCTTCTCTCGGACTGAGCGAGTTCAGGACGCCGGAAACTTCTTCTTGCAGCAATTTTCGCGTGGCTGTTTCCATCGGCGGCAGCGAGGTTTTGTCTTCAATAAAGTCGCCCAGGTGTCCATCGTCTTCTTCGCCAACGGACATTTCGAGTGAAAGCGATTTTTGGGCGACGCGCACAATTTGTTCCACTTTGTACGTCGGGATTTGCATTTCGACGGCCAATTCTTCGATCGTTGGGTCGCGCCCCAGTTCTTGGGTCAGCTGGCGCGATACCCGCGTGAATTTGTTGATCCGTTCGTACATGTGTACCGGAATTCGGATCGTTCGTCCGTGGTCGGCAATTGCGCGGGTGATCGCCTGACGGATCCACCAGGTGGCATAGGTCGAAAACTTGAATCCCCGCTTATAGTCGAATTTTTCGACGGCGCGGATCAGCCCCAGGTTGCCTTCTTGGATCAAATCGAGAAAGGAAACGCCTCGGCCAGTGTAGCGCTTGGCAATGCTTACCACCAACCGGCAGTTGGCGTCGATGATGTGCCGCCGGGCTTCCTGGCCGGTTTGGATGTCTTGAACCAGCTTGTTTTTCTGCCGATCGGTTGCCGCCTGGCCCAGTTCTCCGGCCGCCTGTTTGCCGCGCTCTATTTTTTTGGCCAGGTCAACCTCTTCTTGCATTGTGAGTAGAGGTACCTGGCTGATCTCTTTGAGATACATGCTAATCGAGTCTTCCACATCAACTCCTTTCAGTTGGGAAGCGCCTTTCTCATCTGGGGAGCAAATCTCAATGTCCTCACTTTCAAAAAGGTCATATAGTTCGTCCAACTGTTCTAAATTATCGATCGGGACGACGCGGACGATCTCTGTGGTGGTTACGTAACCTTTTTTTCTTCCCTTGTCAACCAGCCGGTTTATCCCCCTCGATGCCATGTCAAATACCATGTTGGTCACCTTTCTTAAAATGAGGGACTAGACATAACAACTGTAGCGGTTAAGCAAAGTATTTCTGCTTGTTAATCTGGCTTGGCGCCCAAATGGAGAGACCGTTCTTATCAAAAGCTGTATCCTCAAGTTGGATGGTATGAACTGAGGATATGATTGTGTTTGGACTGGCGCGCCTTTCTCTGGGAGAAGGCGGCGAGGGTTTGGGGGTGTACGTTGTGGGGCAAAAGAAAACACTGTTGTCTCCTTGGCAGCCCCCCGAAATTTAGCCAAAAATTTGCTGTACATAATACAAGTGACTATACTGATCATTATAACACAGTCGTACACGACTATCAAGGAATATTCACGTAACTTTCACGCTACAGAGCAAAATGTTGCAAAATTGAAATGTTTGTAATTTGACAATAGGGAATAGTTTATTTCGGGTCTGGCGGGGTCCGAGTTTGCCGGCGGTGGAGGGGCAATTACCGGTTGTTGGCGTTTTCCGGTTGGGGGGTGTGGACGAGCAGCCGGTCTTGGTGGTGATGCGGTTCGACTATTGCGCCGGTGTGGATGTGGGCGCCTTTGTCGACGACCGTGATCGGCGGGAGTGTTTTGGGGCCTGTCGTTGGGGCAAGCCGGCGGGCGACGCCGACTTGGGCTTGTTGCCCGACGGTCACTTGCATGTCCAGGATCGCGTTTTGCACGCGGGCGCATTCTTCGATGGTGCTGTTTTGCATCACGATTGCCCCACGGACGATGGCGCCGGGGCCAACGTAAACGCCGGGGGAAAGGATCGAATACTCGACTGTGCCTTCGATGATGCAGCCGCCCGAGAGCAGGCTGTGCGAAACCCGCGCGCCCATCTCGACTCGCGTGGGGGGGCGGGCTTGCGTGCGGGTGTGGATTGGCCAGCCTTCATCCTGAAGGTTGAGTGATGGCCTTTCGTTCAACAGGGCCATTTCGGCCTGCCAGTAATCCCGGATGGTGTACACGGGGTTCCAATAGTCGGTGTGTTGGTAGGCCAGGACGCGATCTCCGGAGCGAATCATGCGCGGGATGAGGTCGCCGATCAGGCTGTGCGTTGAGCTGCTGTCGGCCTGATCTTCGTTGATGCGCCAGTTCAAGGCGGCGGTCGAAAAGAGTATCACGCCCATCACGGCCAACGCGCTGCTCGCGTGCGGGTGTTCTGGTTGGTGGCGGGTGTGCCGGGGCGGGGTCAATGCTGTGATCCAGCCCGCTTGATCGACAGTTATGGTGGTGCAGCGTTGCGCCATTTCTCGATTGACCATGACCGAGGCAACGGTCGCGTCGGCGCGGGCTTGGTGGTGTTGGGCAATCAGCGGGTTCAGATCCATGATATAGACTTGATCGCCGGCCAAAACAAGTACCTCTTGCGCCTGATGGTGGTGGACAAAGTCTTTGTTTTGGTAAACGGCGTCGGCGGCGCCGCTATACCAGCGCATCCCCGTGTGTCCCTGGTAAGGGTGGAGCAGGGTCAAGCCGCCTCGTTTTCGGTCCAAATCCCACGGCCGGCCATAGGCGAGGTGGGTGTGCAGCGAACGTGGTTGGTACTGGGTGATCACGCCCACCGTCTCGATGCCCGAGTGGATGCAGTTTGAGAGCGCCAGGTCGATCAGCCGGTATTCACCGGCAAAGGGCAGCGCGGCTTTGGATCGCTGTGAGGTGAGCGGCCCCAGTTGTGAGGGTTCGTGGTCTGACAAGATCAATGCCACAGGCGGGCAAAAATGAGAGGAGTATACTGCCTGGGCCGCTGTTTTCATGGTTGAAAACTCGGCTTTCACTGCTCTCCCTCCAATCTTGGAATTGATAATGGTGTGTCTCATTTGCTTTGTAGCATCGGCCCTTGTGGCCGTTTTGGCCTGTTCAATCTGATCACGGATCGCCCGCAAGGGGCGATGCTACGGACATCCAAATTATTTGAAACACACCTGATTGATAATTTTAGATTGGCGCGCTGTAACGATAGGTGATGGGTTTATCGTTGGTAATGGCTTCTGCAACTTGATCCAGGCGAGCTTTTTTAGCCATCGCTTCGCAGAACAGCCATTCCTGGGCTTTTTGAGGCGTAAAGTTGTGGTGAACAATGAGGTGATTCATTGCGTTGGCAATGAGGGTGCGTTTGTCGTGCAGCGACTGGCTTGGCTCTGGTAGACTGTCCATGTTGGTTGCCTTTCTTGCTCGATGCAACGTTACAAGACCCGGTCTGTCCATAGCGATCAAGATGCCGTTCTGGTCGGCGTTGGACCGGAACGGCATCGTCTGTAATCTGGCACCATGATCACATGATACCATGGCTTGGACGTTTATTCAACCCTTTTGGCGGGCGCCGGGCGTGTAGGTTGCGTGAATTTTCTGATTTTTGCTCCCCTGAACGCATAATGATATAATCTCTGCGATTTGATCTGAATGCCAGGTCTGTAGCGGTTCAATTGTGACAAAAGGAGTATGATTGCCAATGGGGTATTTGGAAACCGAGCAAGAAAAGATGGAACAGATCAGGATTTTTTCGGGCCGTGCGCATCCAGAACTCGCCAAGAAGATATGTGAATTTCTTGGTGTTTCTTTGCAGCCTTCTGTTACCAGGCATTTTAGCAACGATTGTCTTTATGTTCATTTGGGGCGCAGCGTGCGCGAAAAAGAGGTGTTTATCATTCAACCGCTTTCGCCGCCCACCAGCGATCATTTGATGGAATTGTTGATGATGATCGACACCGCGCGCAGTGGGTCGGCCAAGCGCGTTCATGCCGTGATCCCGTATTTTTCGTACGCGCGTTCCGATAAAAAGGACGAACCGCGAATTTCGATCACGGCGCGCCTGGTGGCAGATTTGTTAGAGACCGCCGGCGTCGATCATGTGGTCACGATGCGGCTGCATTCGCCCCAGGTGCATGGTTTTTTCAACGTGCCCACCGATCATTTGACCGCCCAATCGGTCTTTGTTCAGCATTTCAAGCAGCGCGGCGATTTGTCCAATACGGTGGTCGTTTCGCCCGATATTGGCCATGCCAAGCAGGCGGCCAAGTTTGCACGCGCCATTGGTGTGCCGATTGCCGCGGCAAACAAGGAGCGTCTGGCGGACGATCGGGTCGCCATTCATTCTATCGTTGGCAATGTTTACGGCAAAGATGTGATCATTCACGATGATGAAATTGCGACGGCGGGGTCGTTGGCAGAATTGTTGACCGTGCTTCGCCCGGAGAACGTCGGGCGCGTGACCGTCGCGTGTACGCATGGGGTGTTTAGCGGCCCGGCGATCGAACGGCTGCGTTCCTTTCCCGAGATCGACGAGATCGTCACTACCGATACGGTGCCCATTCCACCGGAAAAGCGGCTGCCCAATATGAATATTTTGTCGGTTGCTTCGATTTTTGGGCAAACGATTCGCTGCAATACGTTGGGACAGTCGGTGGGCAAATTGTTTGCTTTTTGGTTGGATGAATGAAGCGCGTGGGTTTGGTGCCTGCGAGGATGATCGGTCAATGACGTCGTTGCGCGTTTACCTGGAGAGCCTGGGCTGCAAATTGAATCAGTGCGAACGGGATATGCTGGCGCAGCAATTTGTCGAGGGCGGTTATGTTGTCGTCGATGACGTGGCCCACGCCGACTTGGGTGTGCTTAATACGTGTGCGGTGACGCGCGCGGCGGCCGGCAAATCCAGGCGCCGCGCGCGATCGCTGCGCCGCTTGAACCCAGCCCTCCGGCTGGTGGTGACTGGCTGCTATGCCGGGATGGAGGACAATCATTTGCCGGCCGATCTGGCGGTGTGCAACGATTGCAAGGCCGAGTTGGTTGCGCTGACCGGCGAGCGGTTGCGCGACTGGGGTTTGTCTGCGCCGGCGGGCGACGTTTCTGGGGCCGGTGCGCCCATCTTGCGTACTCGCCCGCTGGTCAAGATTCAGGATGGGTGCGACAATGCCTGTACGTATTGTATTGTCCGTGTTTTGCGGGGGCGGCAGCGCAGCCGGCCACGCGAGGAGATTTTGGCCCAGGTTTCGGCGTTGGCGCGGCAGGGGTATCACGAGATCGTGCTGACCGGCGTTCACGTCGGCTCGTATGGCCGCGAGGTCGGCGATAGCCTGACCGGGCTGGTCAGGAGTGTTTTAGGACGGCTGCCGCCCACGGTGCGCTTGCGTCTGTCATCGATCGAGCCGTGGGATTTGTCGCCGGACTTTTTTTCCCTGTGGCGCGACACTCGGCTGTGCCGGCATTTGCATTTGCCGCTTCAAAGCGGGTGTGACGCGACGCTCAAGCGGATGAAGCGCCCCTATACGGTCGCCCAATTTGCCGCTTGGGTGGCCCAGGCGCGCGCGGCTATCCCCGATGTGGCGGTGACGACGGATTTGATCGCCGGTTTTCCTGGAGAGACGCCGGCCG
>CAYZYE010000021.1:0-23855 GCA_964481205.1 uncultured Anaerolineae bacterium
TTTTGACGCGGCAGTACAACGAGTATTTGCCACGTGTGCTCAATTATATGCGCTTGCGCGTCGATGATGAGGCGTTGGCCCAAGATTTGACGGCCTATACGTTCGAGCGCGCGCTGGCCCGGCTGCATACGCTGCGCGATCAGGAGGCGTTTGGCGGCTGGCTGTTTGCCATCGCCCGGACGCAGGTGGCGGCTTATTATCGCCGCCGCCACAAGTTGCAGGTGTCATTGGACGAGCTGGCGGACTGCCCTTCGCCGGGCGAGCCGGTTGAGGGGCAGGTGACGCGCTCGGAAGAGTTGGCGGCGCTGTGTTGCGCGATCGCGGCGTTGGATGAGCGCGAGCAAGAGATCATCCGGCTTCGCTTTGTGGCCGGATTGACCAACCGGGCGATCGGTAAAGCGATGGGGTTGCGCGATGGGCATGTGGCGGTGATTTTGTACCGGGCCTTGCGCAAGGTGCGCGCCCGTTTGGAGGACGAGGGGTAGAGATGTTTGGAGAAATCCGGGCGCGTTCGGAGCGCCAGGCCGCGCAGGATTTGAATCGCCGGGTTGACCGGCTGTTGGCGGGGACGGCGCAGCGGGTGGCTCGAGACCCGCTGCTCGAGACCGCGCAGCGATTGAGCCAACTCGATGCGCTTTTGCCGCCTGTGCCGGGCGCGCTCGAACGGCGCGTGGCCGATCTGGTGTACGCTGGCGCTGCGCCGCCGGCGACATTTTGGCGGCGCGTTCGCCCGGTCTTTGCGGGCGCTTTGATGGCGACGGTGATCTTGATGGCGTTGTGGACGGTGACGCCCGGCGGACAGTCGGCCTGGGCGCAAGTGTTGAGTTCGCTCTCTCTGGGGCAAATTCGGGTCGAGGTGACGCCGACCAGCGCGCCCGCCGATGCCCAGGAGACGCCTTCGGTGCGCGAGGCGCTGCCCGATCTGTTGGCCGTCGAGTTGGCGATGGGGCGCGCGCCGGCTTGGCCCAGGTCGCTGCCGGACGGGTACGCGCTGCGCACGATTTATGCCGTGACTTATCCCGACTTGCCGGCCTGGATATCGCAGCCATTTTTCTTTGAATTGTGTTATGGCACGCCGGCAGATGATTCGGTCTTTTGCATCAAAGAATATCGGTTGTTGTTCCGCGAATATGGCGGTATTTCCAAGTTGCGCTTTGCCGGCGAGGCGACGATTGAGCAGGTGGATGTGAGCGGCGTCGAGGGGGCATTGTTGACGATGCCGGGCGATGTGGTGCGGTACATGGTGGTGTGGGAGCGCGATGGGCTGTTGTTGGAATTGTCGAGTGACCGGCTGGCGCAAGAGGCGCTGCTCGATATGGCGCAGATGGTGCGGTGAAGGGAGTGTGCTTTGACTTTGACATCCAATATCTGGCTTGAAATCGGATACGCGGCGTTGTGGTGGCTGATGTTGCAGCTGTTTGGCTGGTTGGTCTGGCCGTTGGCTTTCAGGCTGTTCAGGAATCTGCCCGACCGTGGGGTGGCGTTCGTCAAGCCGTTGGGGTTGATTCTGGTCAATTATGTGCTGTGGATGTCGAGCACGTTGGGTTTTTTGCGGAACAGTTGGGGCGGCATTGTTCTGGCGCTGATCGCGGTGTTGGTGTGCTCTGTGTGGTTGTATCGACGTCTTGGACGGGATGACGCGGTCGATATTGCGGCCTGGATGCGCGCGCACTGGCGCACAATGCTCGCCGTCGAGGTGGTGTTTACGCTGGCTTTTGCGCTGTGGGTGGCTTACAAGATGCACGATCCAAACATTGCCGTCACCGAAAAGCCGATGGAGTTTGCGTTTCTCAATGCCATTTTGCGCAGCGACCGCTTTCCGGCGTTTGATCCATGGATGTCTGGTTATAGCATCAGTTATTATTATTTTGGCTACATTATGGTCGCGACGTTGGCCAAGTTGGGCGGTGTGGGCAGCAGTTTTGCTTTCAACCTGGGCGTTGCGATGCTGTTTGCGCTGACGGCGAGCGGCGCTTTTGGCGTGGCGTACAATATGGTCTATACGGCGGCGGCGCGGCGCGGAAGAAAGAACCTGGTATACACGGCGATTTATTACGGTGTCATCGCGGCGTTGTTGATTTCGTTGATGGGTAACCTGGAAGGGGCGCTCGAGTTTGCGCACGCCAACGGCGTCGGGGTGACGGTGCGCGAGCCGGGGCATGTCAGCGGGCCGTTTTGGGAGTGGGTCGATGTCGGTGATCTGACCGGTCATGGTACGATCAGCGCCAAGTGGTACCCCACCGATGGTTGGTGGTGGTGGCGCGCCTCGCGTGTGATCCACGACAAGGGTCTCGCCGGCAATGATATGGTTGTGATCGACGAGTTTCCGGTGTTCAGTTTTTTGCTGGGTGATATGCACCCGCATGTGCTGGCTTTTCCCTTTGTCTTTTTATTGATCGCCTGGGCGTTCAACCTCTTGTTGGCGAAAACCGCGCCTGTGGAGACGGCGTGGTGGCTGATTTATCTTTGCCTGGGCGCGATTGGCTTTTTGAATACCTGGGATATGCCTTTTTACTTTTTTATTCTCGTCGCCGCGTATGGCTTGAATCGCTGCCTGCATCCCGAGCTGACTTGCAGGTCATTGCTCGAGCGCGGGGTGGGGCGTTGGCTTTCCTGGGGGCCGGCGTGGTTGCAAGAGGTGATCTATCGCGCCGCCGAGTTGCTGATTGCCGGCATTGTGCTTTATCTCCCCTACTGGCTTTATGCCCGTCCCAAGGCCGGGACAGGTATTTTGCCCAATTTGTTCAATGTGTCGCGCTTTACGCACCTCTTTTTGATGTTTGGCGCGTTTTTTGTCGTGCTGGTGGTCTGGCTGTTGCTCGTGCTGATCGATCTGTGGCGCAAGGGGGGCATAAGCAAACGGTCGCTGCTGCGCCAGGGGTTGCCGATCTGGGCGGGGGTGATGTTGTTTTTCCCGCTGTTGTTGGCGCTGGCGTTGGTGTTGGTGACGGCTGTGCCGTCGATCAGGACGTATATTGACGATACGCTGGCAAGTCCTTTGATACAGCAGTTTTTGGGGCCGCAGACTTTGGGGTCGCTGCTGCGGATCAGCCTGCGCATTCGCCTGGGTTTGCTGCCGCAGCAGTTGCGCGACGTTCGCATGCCCGCCGGGCCGTGGACGTTTCTCATCGTTTCGTCAATGATTGCAGCGATTTTGTTTTGGCTGGCGCGCGTTCTTTTTCCGCAGGGGATCAAACGACTGCTCTCGGCAGAGGGGGCGGGGCGCGCCGGCCGGGGCGACGTGTCGCCGAGCGTTTTGTTTGCGATGCTTCTTGCCTTTACCGGTTTGATGCTCATTTTTAGCGTCGAGTTTGTGTATTTGCGCGATGCGTTCGGCACGCGAATGAACACCGTGTTCAAGTTTTATTTTCAGGCCTGGGCGCTGCTGGGGCTGGTCGCCGCTTTTGGCGCGTATCACATTCTCCAGGGGCGGGCGGGCAGCGCCGCCGCCAAGTTGGTTTTTGGTCTGCTTGGCGCGCTGTTGTTGTTCGCCGGGTTGCTCTATCCGTTGGGAATGAGTATCGACCGGAGCGGCGGTTTTGCCGGCCCGGCGACGTTGGATGGGATGGCGTTTGTCGCCCGCGATCACCCCGACGAGTACGCGGCCATTTGCTGGCTGAACGCCGAGGTCGAGGGACAGCCGGTGATTGTCGAGTCGGTGCGCGGTTCTTTTTCCTACGACTATGCGCGTGTTTCCAGCCGTACCGGGCTGCCGGCGGTGATGGGTTGGACCGGGCATGAGGGGCAGTGGCACGCGCTGCACGACGAGATCGCCGCGCGCGACCAAGATGTCAAAACATTGTACGGCGGCAGCATCGCCGACGCCAGGCGGGTGATCGACAAATATGATGTGACCTATGTTTTTGTCGGTTATTTGGAGCGGGCCGAGTTTGGCAGCGCCGTGCTCAAGTTCGATCGCTTTATGGACGTGGCTTTCCGGCAGGGCGACACGGTGATCTATGAGCAAAGATGACAAGGAGGCCACTGAAAAACCTTTTTTCAGCGCGCTCTTGGACCGCGATTTGTTGTTTTGAGGGGATAGTGTATGCAGGAACAAAATGTACATGAAAAACCGGCCTCATTTTCCTGGGTGACGGTCGAGGTTGCGTTGTACGGGATATTGTTGATCGTTGCTCTGGCGTTGCGTTTGGGCGCGCTGGGTGCGCGGATCATGGACGTGTCCGAAGCGCGCAGCGCCTGGCAGGCGTGGCAGCTCGCTGGCGGCGGCGCGCCGGATGGTGATTACAGCCCGTTGCTGCTCACCGGGCAGACCTTGTTGTTTGTGTTGTTTGGCGCCGGCGACGCGGCGGCGCGTTTGTGGCCGGCGTTGTTTGGCAGCGCGATGGTGGTGTGGCCTTATTTTGTCCGCTCGCGGCTGGGGCGTTGGGGGGCCTGGACCTCGGCGCTGGTTCTGGCGGTCTCGCCGACGTTGGTTTACAGCTCGCGTTATGGCGATGGGGCGATGCTGCTCACGGCCTGTACGCTGGGGGCGGTGCTGCTCTGGCTGCGCGGCCGGGGTGAGACGCGCGCGGAGGCGCGGCCGGCGTACTGGGGGGCGATCGCGGCGCTGGCGGCCGGCGCGCTGTTGGCCGATCCGCGCGTCATTGCCGTGCTGATCGCGTTTGCTTTGGCCTGGGCGGTGGAAAAGTTTTTGTTTGCCCGCAACATGTTTGCCGGGGATGCGGAACGTCCCGTCGATGGGCGGCGGTTGGCGATCACTTTGGGGGCGACGTTGGCGTTGCTGGCTACGGCGTGCGCTTTTAACCCGCGCGGTTTGGGCGTCTGGGCCGATTTCCCAACGCAGTGGGCGGCGCATCTCGCGCCGGTCGTCAATGGGCAGCCGTGGCATTATCCTTTGAGCGTCTTGTTTCTCTATGAACCTTTGTTGCTCGTTTTTGGCGCGATTGGGGCGATCGATCTGCTCATTCGCCGGGACGAGTTGTCGATTTTGACCTGGATGGCCGTGCTCTTGTTGGCTGTCGCGTTGCTCTCTGGCGGGCGCGACGCGGGCGATGTGGCGCTGGTTTGCGCGCTGCTGGCTTTGCCTGTCGGGCGCGCCGTCGAGAATTTGATCGACAGCTGGCGACGGGAGGCGCGTCTGGCGCGTGAGGGGGCCTTTGTGGCCGTGGCGCTGGTGATTCTCGTTTACCTGGCGTTTGAAACCACATTGTATGCCCGCGCGTTGTACATTGCCCGGCCGGAGGCGGGTCAGTTTCTCTGGCTGTGGCTGTTGGCCGTCTCTTTGATCCTGGTGTTGGGGGGGCTGTACCTGGCCTGGTTTGGTCAGGCGTCGACGTGGCGGGCGGGCGGCGCGGTTTTGGCGCTGGTGCTGGTGTTGCTCTCTTTTTCCATGGCGGTCGGCTTGAATTTTCGGAATGCGAGCAATCCCCGCGAGTTGCACGTGCGCGCCGCGTCTGACGAGGGGGTTCGCGACGTGTTGGACGTCATGCGCACCATTTCGGCGCAGCGATACGGGTATCCGATCTCGGCGCCGGTCACTGTCGAGGCCGGGTTGGGCGCGCTGTGGCGGTGGTATCTGCGAGATTGGGAGCGCGTCGAGTTTGTCGAACGGTTGACGCCGGAGGTGCAGACGCCAATGGTGCTGACCTCGGTCGCGCGTTCTAGCCCCACTTTGGGCGATCGATACACCGGTCAGGATTTTGTCACCAGGCAGTGGTGGCAGCCGGAGCAGTTGGCCTCTAACGATCAATTGACCTGGCTGCTGTATCGACAGAGCGTGACTTTGCCGGTCAAGTCGGAGCGGGTGATTTTGTGGGTCAAAGCGGAGACGCAGACGGCGAACGCCGAATAACAATGTATTATAAAGGTGCGTTTCAAACAAATTGACGGTCTGGTAGCATGGCCCGGTGTGTCGCGATGGGCCAAGTTGAATTTTTCAGAGGTGGTAGACGAGTATGCAAAAGACAAAGACGAAATCAAATCTGTTGGATGTCCCTGTTTTCGAGCGTTGGCAGATCAATGTCGAGGTGGCGCTGTACATTCTGCTTGGTGTGATCGCGGTGGTGGCCTGTTTTTATCACCTCGGCGCGCGCACGCAGAGCCACGATGAAAGCCTGCACGCGCTTTACTCGTGGAAATTGTACCACGGGGACGGCTATGAGCATAACCCAATGATGCATGGGCCGTTTTTGTTCCACATCAATGCGCTGTTTTATTTTATGTTTGGGGTCAGCGATTTTACTGCGCGGATGTCGGCGGCGCTGTTTGGCGTGATCCTGGTGCTGTTGCCGGCTTTGTTGCGCAAAGAGTTGGGACGGGTGGGCGCGCTGGTGGTCGCGGCATTGACATTGATCTCGCCATCGACGCTGTATCACGCGCGGTACATTCGCAATGACATTTATATGATGGTCTGGGCGATGCTGATGGCGATTGCCTTGTTCCGCTATCTGGATTCCAGGCAGCCGAAATGGCTTTACCTGGGCGGGCTGGCGGTGACGCTGGCAATGTGTACCAAAGAGACGGCCTATATCACCGGTTTTATCGGCTTGACTTTTGTGGCGATTTTGTTTCTCCAGCAGATGTTCAGTCAGTCGCTTTCGCGCACGTTGTATATTGCCGGCGTGGTGTTGTTGATCTTGTCGATCATTTTGTTGATCGGTTTGAACATCAGTATACCCAAGAACGCGGCCGCCGATGAGGCCGACGAGGCTGACAAGCTCCAGGGGATGCTCGAAGTGGTCTTTTTGTTGGTGGGGGTTCTGGTCTGTATCTTGCTTGGCTGGGTGTTGGTCAAACGCGACGAGCGGCTCAGGCAGCCGCTGACTTTGCTCGCGGCTTATGTGGCGGCGATTTTAACTCTGGCCGTGTGCTGCACGGCATTGGGCGGGTTGCTGTGGTTGGGCATCGCGCAATTGCCGGAGGGTGTTCTCACGCCGCCGGTGTTTTTGGCCGTGCAGGTGGCGGTGGCCGGCATTGGCGCCAGTGTCGGCGCTTATTGCTGGTGGTTTGTGTTAAAGTATGCGCGCCAGCAAAAGTGGCTGCCCGTCGAGTTTGACGACAAGGTGATGTATATCACTTTGGCTGTGGTGGCGATCCCGTTTGTGCTCTTGTATACGACCTTTTTTACCAACCCCAAGGGGCTGGGCAGCGGCACGGTTGGCGCGATCAGTTATTGGTTGGCTCAACAGGGGGTCAAGCGCGCCGGGCAGCCGTGGTTTTATTATTTTGTCATAACGCCGCTGTATGATTTTTTGCCGATCGGTTTTGGTTTGATCGCGATGGCCTATTACCTGATCACGGGCAAGGTCGACCGGCGGCCGGCGCCGGGTGCGCCGGCGGACGACAGGCCGTCGCTGCCTTTTGTCGCCTATTGTGTCTATTGGACGCTGTCGGCGTGGATGATCTATAGCTGGGCCGGCGAAAAGATGCCGTGGATGATGGTGCATCTCGTTCAGCCGATGATCGTGCTCAGCGGGCGTTTTGTCGACGATATGGTGGGCGGCGTCGATTGGCGCGCGGTGTGGCGAAAGGGAGGTTTGGTTCTTCTCTTGTTGACGCCGCTCATTTTCTTTGCGTTGGGAATCGTGATCTTGATGCCTGTTTTGGGGCAGGCCTTTGGCGGCGTCTCGCTCACCGACATCAATGACACTTCCAAGTGGCTGACGGCCTGGGTGGTGGGGGGGGCGCTGCTTTTTGTCGCCTGGAAGATCAAAGATCGGTTGGGCTGGGCGGCGACGGGGCGCGTGGCGTTCATTTCGGTGCTGCTGGTGACGGCCTTGTTTACCGTTCGGTATGCGTGGATGGCTTGCTATATCAATTATGACACGGCCAAAGAGTTTTTGGTGTATGCTCACAGCACGCCCGATGTCCGGCGGACGGTGGAAGAGCTGAAAGAGATTTCGCGCCGGCTGTACGGCGACGAACATTCGATCCGCTTTGCTTACAGTTCGGACGCAACCTGGCCGTTCGAGTGGTATTTTGACACCAATTTTCCCAATCGCGTTTTCTTTGCGCGCGACCCCAGCCGCGAGACGACCGATGTGCCCGTTTTGGTGGTGGGCGATGCCGAGATTGCCAAGACGGAGCCGTTTCTGGGCAAAAAATACTATCGTTTCGACCGCAAGTTGATCTGGTGGCCGCACCAGGATTATTATATGAATCTCTCGCTGCGTATGCCCAAAGAGGAGGATCGCGAGCCGCAAAAGAATTACTTGTTTCTCGATTTGCAGGACCCCGATAAGCGCAGACAACTCTTTAACATTATATTTTATCGTAGATATGAACAATCGTTGGCCGACTGGAAGCCTTCGCACCGGTTTGTGTTTTATGTGCGCAAGGACATTGCCGCCCAGTTGTGGGATTTTGGCGTTGCGCCGGCGGCGGTCGATCTGGGCGAGAGTGAGGAGGTTTATGAACGGCAGTCGATGCCGCTGCACACGGTTTCTGTGTTTGGGATGGGCGGTTCCGGTACGGCGCAGTTTAATCGTCCGCACAATGTCGCCGTCGATGCCGAGGGGATGATCTATGTCGCCGACAGCGGCAATCATCAGATTAAAAAGCTGGATCGTGATGGCAAGTTGCTGGCCGCGTGGGGACACCTTTGCCAGATGTACGACGAGATGAAGGGTTGTCGTTCGCCCGACGGTGCGGGTGGCTTTTTTGAACCGTGGGGCGTGGCCGTCGATGCCAATGGGTTTGTGTATGTGGCCGATACGTGGAATCATCGCATTCAAAAATTCACTTCGGATGGCGAGTTTGTGACCATGTGGGGTCAATACGGGACGGTGGACAATGCTTCCGATGGCGAGGGGCTGTTTTGGGGGCCAAGGGATGTGACCGTCGCCCCCAACGGCGCGGTTTATGTCACCGATACCGGCAACAAGCGCATTCAGGTTTTCACCGCCGACGGGGTGTATGTCACCCAGTTTGGCGGCAAGGGGGTCAATGCCGGTGAGTTCGATGAGCCGGTGGGCATCGCGATTGCGCCGGGGGACTCGCCGTCGAGCGGGTGGCAGGTTTACGTGGCCGATACGTGGAATCAGCGCGTTCAGGTTTTCAGCAGCGGCGGCGACGAGCATTTTTTCAGGCAAAAGTGGGAGATCGACAGTTGGTACGGGCAGTCGTTGGAGAACAAGCCTTATCTGGCCGTCGATGCTGACGGGCGCGTGTTCGTCTCCGATCCGGAGGGCGGGCGGCTGCTGGTCTTTGATTCGACGGGCAAGTTTCTCACTTCTTTGGGGCAGCAAGATGCGGATGGGCAGGGGTTGCTGCTGCCGACAGGTTTGGCCGTCGATGCAGAGGGGTACATTTATGTCGCCGATCCGGTGTCCAACTGGGTGTTCAAGTTGGCGCCGTTTGCGCAGTAATTTTTGGGGGCGCCGTCTGTTTACGGCGGCGTGAATTAATGATATTGATAAAACAGTTATGAATATTTTGCGATCAAGTGACGCGCGGCATGTCACGTTGACCAGTTTATTGCTCGCCATCGGCGCTTTGGCCTTGGGCTTGGTTGCCCAGGGCTATTTTGCGCGTCCATTGCAGATGCCCGCGCTCAAGCCGACCGATGGGTTGTTGGTGTATGCGGTCGTTGTGGCGATCTTGGGTTTCGCTGTAGCGCGATCGCCGCTTCGTCCCAAACTCGATCTGGGCCGGGGTGCGCCTTTTCAGATCGGCGTGCGGCGACTGGTCTGGTTTTTGGCGCTGTTGTGCGTGTGTGGCGTGTTGAGCATGACGGCGCTCTTGCTCTTTCGTGAAGACGCCGCCGGTTCGTTCAAGTGGACGTTGTACCTGGTTTCGATCCCGTTGTTTGTGTTTGCCGTTTACGTCCTGTCGCCCCGCGCAGGGCAGCGATCTCGTATCTCGGCTTCGGAATTGTCTCTGCTATTGTTGATCCTGGTCGTCGCCGCCTTTTTCCGGCTGTATCGATTCCACGATGTGCCATACGGCCTGTGGTATGATGAGGCCGACAATGGGCTGTGGGCGCGGCGGTTGCTGGAATATCCTGCGCTGCGCCCGGTTTACGCCAGCACGACCAATTTGCCGGCTCATTTTTTGTACCTGGTTATGCTGGCGTTCCGCTTGTTCGGCGATTCGATGTGGTCGATCCGGGCGGTGGCGGTGGCGTTTGGCTTGTTGACCGTCGTGGCCGCGTATTTTTGTGGCCGCGAGCTGTTCGGCTGGTCGGGCGCGGGGCGTTACCTGGGGTTATTTTTGGCTTTTTTGATCGCCGTGTCAATGTGGGACGTGAATTGGAGTCGTATTGGCATGCACGGCGTCACCGTGCCCTTTTTCGAGTTGTGGACGATGGCCGCGCTGCTGCGCGGGCTGCGAAGCGGGCGACTGTCGGCGTTTGCGTGGTCGGGTGTGGCGCTGGGGCTGGGGCTGTGTTTTTACAGCCCGATGCGGGTCTTTCCGGCGGTTGTGGGCGGTTTCTTGCTGGTGTGGTTGGCGCGCTGGCTGCGCCATTTGCCGCGCGGCGAGGGGCAGGGTTCGACGCGCCGCCGGATCAAACATACCGTCGCCGTCTGGGGCATTCCGGCGTTGCTGTGGTTTATCGGTGTGTTGATCGCCGTGGCCCCGGTGGCCCAGTTTGCGCTGAACCATCCCGATCTCTTTTGGGATCGCGCCAAAAAGATCTCCTTGTTTAGAGAACCGCAGGCGCAGGCGCATCCGGTGCGCGCCGTGTTGCAAGCGACGGCCAAGCATTTGCTAATGTTCAATCACCGCGGCGATCCGAATGGACGGCATAATTTGCCGGGCAAGCCGATGCTCGATCAACTGGATGCCGTGTTGTTTGTTTTTGGTGTGACGCTCTGCCTGTTGCGGTGGCGCGACCCGCGTTCGGCATTGTTGCTGCTGTGGGTGTTGCTTCCGTTGAGCGGCGGCATCCTGTCGGTGAGTTTTGAAGCGCCGCAGTCGCTGCGTTCGATTGGCGCGCTGCCGGCGGCCTATTTGCTGGTTTGTCTGGCCATCGAGTGGTTTGTCGCCGAGTGGCGGCGTGTGTTCGGCGCTGCGTCAGGGCCGCATTTGCGTCCGGTGTTGTTGTGGCTTGCGCTGGCGATTGGTCTTTCCGAAGGGGTGACCTATTTTCACATTTGGGCCAATGATTTTTCCTCATGGGCGGCGTTCAACCCCGCCGAGACACATATCGCGCAAGACATCAATGATTATCGGGCGGATTACGATTTGTGCTTTGATCCGCTGCTGACGGCGCATCTGGCGACCCGTTACCTGGCTCCTGATTATCAGGTGTACCATCACTTTGATCCGGCGATGGTTTTTCCGGTGCAGGGCGCAGGAGACAAGGGCGCGCTTTTGTTTGTCTCGCCGAACACGCAGATTGTAAACAAGGCCGTCCAGCGCCTTTATCCGGGGGTCAAGGTCGAACCGTTTGCGCATGCCGGCAGCGGGCGTGCCGTGTTGTACAAGTATTTCCTGGACCGCTGGACGATTGCTTCGGTGCAGGGGTTGGATGCCAGTTACACGCCGTTGCATGGAGGCGGGGAAGGGGCGCTCTATCAGGTCGATCGGGTGGTGGATTTTGACTGGCGCGATGATCCGCCGGCAGCGTATCCGCTGCAAGTGATTTGGTCCGGCGGGCTGCTGGCGCCGCAATATGGCAAATACACGCTGCACGTCGACGCGCCCGGAGAGGTGTTGCTGGCGCTGGATGGGCGGGCCGTTTTCAGCGGTCGCGGGCCGACGAGTGCGCAGGTGATGATGGCGCAGGGGGTACATGCTTTGAATCTGGACTGCCGCCTGTCGGCGCCGGGGCGGGTGCGGTTGATGTGGACGGTGCCCTGGGACCAGGCGGAGACGCCGGCGTTGAACCCGGTTCCGGCCGATTCGCTGTATCGTGCGTCGTGGCCGATCAATGGGCTGGTGGGGCGCTTTTACGCCGGGGGCGATGGCAAACCCAAGATCGTGCGCATCGATCGGCAGTTGGCCCATTATTTTCATTTTTTGCCGCTGCCCAGGCCGTACCGGGTCGAGTGGACGGGGCGGTTGTTGGCCCCGGTCGATGGTGTGTACCAGCTGGGGATCAAAGCGGTGTCGTGGGCCTCATTGACCGTGGACGGCCGGACGGTGGTCGAGACGACCGCGCCGGGGCAGTATGCGAGCCAGAATTTGACGCTGCCGGCGGGGATGCATGATATCGAGGTGCAGTTTTTTGACCATCAGGATCGCTCTCAAATTTATCTTTATTGGATTGTGCCCGGCGATGAACGGCCACAGTTGATCCCGCCGGAGGCATTGTTTTTGCCGCAAGAGGGGGCGTGGTGGTAGGTGGTACGCCGAGTAGGTAGGGCTGTTCAATTCTAATTTGTGACTAAAGTCACCGCTGGTGAGGACTCGTCGCCGTAGGGGGACGACCAGCCAACGGCTCACCCAACGCGGTTTCAACCGCTGGATTGTAGAATTGAACAGCCCTGGCCGAGTAGGAGTTTGAGCAAGTGAAATTGCACGAATATCAGGCGCAACGTCTTTTGTCCCAATATGGCGTCCCGGTGCCGGGCGGGCAGGTCGCCACGACCGTTGCTCAGGTGCGGCGGATTGCCGAACGTTTGGGTGGGCGCGTGGTGCTCAAGGCGCAGGTGTTGACCGGCGGGCGCGGGCGCGCCGGGGGCATTCGTTTGGTCGATGACGCCGGCGAGGCGGAACGTCTGGCACGCCAGATGTTTGGGATGAACATCCACGGCTACACGGTTTCCAAGATTTTGGTCAATGAGGCGGTTGACATTGAGCGCGAGGTGTATCTGGGGATCGCGCTTGAACGGCATACGGCGCAGCCGGTTTTGCTGGCTTCGGTGGTGGGCAATGTCGAGATCGCTCAGGTGGCGCGCGATACGCCGGAGCGGGTGTGGCAGATTCGGATCGACCCGCTGTTGGGGCTGCGCGTTTATCAGGCGCGCGAGTTGGCGTATCATATTGGGCTGGCGCATGAGTTGATCCGGGTGTTTCAATCGATCGCGATGGGGCTGTATCGCGCTTTTCGGGACAATGACGCGCTGTGGGTAGAGGTCAATCCATTGGCGATCTGTTCGGGAGACAGGATGGTCAGCGTGGATGCGCGGATGATTGTCGATGACAATGCGCTTTTTCGCCACGAGGCGCTGGCCGACATGCGGGATGAGACGCAAGAGACGTGGTTCGAACAGTTGGCGCGCCGTTATTCGATCGATTATGTCAGCCTGGGGGGCAGCGTGGGATGTGTGGCGAATGGCGCCGGTTTGGCGATGGCGACGATGGATTTGCTGCGCAGTTGTGGCGTCCGGCCTTCTTGTTTTATCGACCTGGGCGGCGGGACCAAAGCCGAGCAGGTCAGCGTGGCCTTGCGCCTGGCGTTTGCCAACCAACCTCAGGCGGTGTTGTTTAATGTTTTTGGCGGCATAACGCGCTGTGACGAGGTGGCGGCGGGGATCGTGTCGGCCTGCCAGGAGCTGGCCCCGCGCGCGCCGCTGGTGGTTCGATTGGCCGGCTGGAATGCCTCGGCGGGGCAGGCGCTCTTGTCCCCGGCCGGCGTTTGCCTGGCCCGCTCGACGCAGGACGCGGTCAGGCAGGTGGCGTCGCTGGTTCGGACAACGACCGCGCCCTCCCCGGCAACAGAGGTGCGACGATGAGTATTTTGGTCGATGCGGGTACGCGGCTTTTGGTGCATGGTATTGCCACGCCGTGGGGGCGCGCGGCGGCCGAGCGAATGTTGGCCGGCGGCGCGCAGGTTGTGGCCGGAGTCGCAGAGGGACAGGAGGGGGTCTGGGTGGTCGGCGTCCCGGTCTTTGATTCGGTCAAGGGCGCGGTAGCGGCGACCAACGCCAACGCGGCGGTGTTGTGTGTGCGTTCGAGCCAGGTGTGCGACGCGGCGCTGGAAGAGATCGATGCCGGGCTGCAAGTGATCATTTGCCTGACGCCGTCGGTGCCGGCCTGGGATATGGTAATGATTCATTCTTTTATCAAAAACAAGGCGCTGCACTTGATCGGCCCCGATAGCACGGGCGTGTTTACGCCGGGGCAATGTCTGGCCGGCGTGATTGCCCAGGACATTCTTTGTCCCGGAACGGTGGGCGTTGTTTCACGTAGCGGATCGTTGACTTTTGAAACGGTATGGGCGTTGACCTCGGCCGGGTTTGGACAATCGACGGTGGTTTGCGTGGGCAGCGGGCTGATCATTGGTTCCAGTTTTGTCGATGTGTTGGCAATGTTTGAGGACGATCCGGTGACGGAACAGGTGGTCATGATTGGCGAGATCGGCGGGCGTGAAGAAGAGGCCGCGGCCGAGTTTGTGCGCGATCACATGAGCAAGCCGGTTGTGGCCTTTATCGCCGGGCAGACGTCGCCGCCAGGCCGGCGGATGGGGCATGCCGGGGCGATCATTGAAGGTTATGGCGCGGGCAGTGTGCAGTCGAAACAGGAAGCGCTAGAGCGCGCCGGGATACGTTTGGCCAGGTCGATTGACGATATACCGGGTTTGTTGGAAAGGAGCGTGGTATGACCGGGTTGTTTGAGGCGGGAAAAATCGGAACGTTGGCCGTGCCCAATCGCCTGGTTCGCTCGGCGACGGGCGAATCGCTGGCCGACGGTGATGGGCGACCGCTGCCGGAACTGGATGGGTTGTACCGGGCGTTGGCCGAGGGCGGCGTCGGGTTGATCATCACCGGGCATGCCTATGTCGCCCCCGACGGTCGTTGCCATACCAAAATGTCCGGCATTTACGCCGACGAGTTGATCGCCGATTGGCGGCGGGTGACGCAGGCGGTACACGATGCGGGGGGCAAAATAGCGATTCAGATCAATCACGGCGGCCGGCAGTGCGCCGAGGAGGCCGTGGGCGGGACATTGTTGGCGCCATCGGCGGTGCCGGTTTCCAGGGGCAAGCCGCGCCCCAAAGAGTTGGGTGAGCGTGACATCCGCCGTTTGATTCAGGCTTATGCTCTGGCCGCCGGACGCGCCCAAGAGGCCGGGTTCGATGCCGTGCAGCTGCACAGTGCGCATGGCTACCTGATTCACAGTTTCAATTCGCCGGCCAGCAATTGGCGGCGCGATGCCTGGGGCGGCTCGCCGGCCCGCCGGTTGCGCTTTTTGGAAGAGGTGGCGTCGGCGGTGCGCGATCAGGTGGGCGGGGACTATACATTGTTGGTCAAATTGGGCGTGGTCGATTTTGTGCGCGACGGGCTGACCGAAGCGGATGGTGTCGAGATCGTCCGCCATTTGCGCGATATGGGTCTGGATGCGGTCGAGATCAGCGGTGGGATTGGTGATGGCAATGTGCGTCAGGGGATTCGCCGCGTGGAGGATGAGGCGTATTTTGAGCCGATCGCCCGCAAGGCGCGTTACGCGACCGATTTGCCGATCATTCTCGTCGGGGGGATGCGCTCCCGGTCTGTGATGGAGCGCATTTTGCACGAGGGGACGGCCGATTTTATTTCAATGTGCCGCCCCTTGATCCGAGAGCCAGACTTGCCCAACCGCTTACGCGACGGGCAGGAAAAAGCGACTTGTGTATCTTGTAACCAGTGCGCCCCGCGTGAGGGCGAGCTGGGTATTTCGTGCCACTATAGACCGGGGTAGGCGCGTTGGGGGTCTGGTCAGCCGGGTGGGGCTTTTGTTCGCTCAATCTCGGTTGAACGTCATGATGTAAGCTCGATCTTTGGATTACAATATGGGCGAAAGCAAGGGAAGGAGATGGCGGGCATGGGTTGTATATAAAACAGAAAGGTTGGAATCATGTGGACTGCAATTTTGATCGGGATTGTCGCGGGGTTGCTGCTGGGGCTGGTATTGATCTTGGGCTATTCCAAGGATTGGATCGACTAAAAGGCGACCACAATGATTTCGACCGGGTTCTGTGGATTGGCCCGAGTCATTGGGGGGTGTTTCAAATGGGGTGCGGGCAGCATCGCTCTTGAATCCATTTGAAACACTCCCGCATCGTTACGAGGAACAAAAAGCGTTGAGCGGCTTTGAAAACCACTCAACGCTTTTGGCTTGGGTCAGCGCGCCCGGCGGGACTCGAACCCACAACCTTCTGATTCGAAGTCAGTGACTCTATCCATTGAGCTACGGGCGCAATTGTGGATACGGCCGTTATTTTAGCACGATGGGGAATGGTTGTCAAACCAATATGGACGTGCTATAATGTCGCCATAATTAAAACAGCCCCTCGATCGAGGGGCTGTGTGGGTGACTGGTGGGATTTGAACCCACGGTCTTCCGGGCCACAACCGGATGCCTTGGACCACTCGGCTACAGTCACCATGTTGATGGCAAGCATTTTACCACAAAAAAGTGATTTTTGCAAATCGTGATACATTGGAGTGTGTTTCAAATGGGTTGCGGGCAGCATCGCCCCTGCTCCAAGGGGGTTGTCGAGTCCCCGCTGGCGCAATCGCCAAGTCTGCATATTACAACCGAAATGAAACACCCCCGCTGTATTTGGCTGCAATAGGTATGTATACGAGGAGTGAGCACAATGGAAATGATACGTCAAGAATACACGGTGACAATGTTTACTGCAACGCGCAAGTTTGAAGGCATTTTTCATCCTATGGGGGCGTTGTTTGAAGACATCAACGATCCGGAAAAGGGGGATTTTTACCTGACCGAGGTCACTTTTTCCCCGCTCTCCCCCGGCTCTCGTTTTGGCTTGATTTCGATGCCCGAGGTGGTGGTGAGAAAGCACAATGTGATCTTTTTTTACTTTCGAGACAAGAGCGCGCATGAAAAGCTGCGTTTGCTCACTCGCACCGAGCGTATCGCCGTGTACACCGAGACGTTTGCGCTGCAAGGGGATTTTCACCTTGGCGCAGAGCAAAAGTACCGCGATATGTTTGATACGATGCGCGGCGATTTTCAGCCGATGACCGATGTCACCTTGTTTCCGCTGCTTCAGACCCAGGTGCCTCTGGTGCGGGAACACGACATGATTTTGATCAATACCCAAAATATGTATTTTTATCATCCGTCGCCGGGTGGAAACTAGGGAAATGATTATTTATGAACGTTAAAAATCATCAAGAGACGGTCATTATTCTCGATTATGGTTCACAATACACGCAACTCATTGCGCGGCGGGTGCGCGAGTTGAATGTGTATTGTGAGATCTATGCCTGGAACCGGCCTCAAGCTGAGGTGATGGCGCATCATCCCAAGGGCATTATCCTTTCTGGTGGGCCAAACAGCGTCTATGACGCCGACGCTCCGTACCTGGCTTCTTACCTGCTCGATGTCGATGTGCCGGTGTTGGGGTTGTGTTACGGTATGCAGTTGATGGCCCATACGCTGGGTGGGCAAGTCGCGCCGGCCGGTCGACGCGAGTATGGCGCGGCCCAGGTGTACGTTGTCGAGAGCGAGTCAGCATTGTTTGCCGGCCTGGACGCGACGCTTGAGGTGTGGATGAGTCACGGCGACCGCGTTCGGGCTTTGCCTTCCGGGTTCCGCCAGCTGGCAAAAAGCGACAACGCGCCTTTTGCCGCCATCGGGGATGATCAACGGCGCTGGTATGGGCTGCAATTTCATCCCGAAGTGCAGCACACGCCCCAGGGGATGGAAATCCTGCGTCGTTTTTTGTACGATCTGTGTGGCTGCAAGGGGACGTGGACATCCAGGGCGTTTATCCAGCAGACGGTGGCGCGCGTCCGCGAGCAGGTGGGCGACGGGCTGGTCGTTTGTGGGTTGAGCGGCGGGGTCGATTCGGCGGTGGCGGCGACGTTGCTTCATCGCGCGGTCGGCGATCAATTGACCTGCGTGTTTGTCGATACCGGGATGATGCGTTTGAACGAACCGGAGCAGGTGGTAGAGGCTTTTGAGCGCGAGCAGGGGATGCGATTGATCGCCGTCAATGCGACCAAAGATTTTTTGAACGCGCTGGAAAATGTGGTCGATCCGGAGCACAAGCGGCAGATCATTGGTGAAAAGTTTGTGCGCATTTTCGAGCATCAAGCCCGGCAAATTGCGCGCGGCGAGGAAAAGAAATTTTTGGGTCAGGGCACCATTTACCCAGATGTGATCGAGAGCGCGGGGCGCCCGGACGCCCGGCGCATCAAAAGTCATCACAATGTGGGTGGTTTGCCTCAAGATATGGATTTCGAGCTGGTCGAGCCGCTGCGCGATCTGTTCAAGGACGAGGTGCGGCGCGTGGGGCAAGAACTGGGTTTGTCGGCGCAGCTGGTGTGGCGACACCCGTTTCCCGGCCCGGGGCTTGCGGTTCGCGTTTTGGGCGCGATCACCTGGGCGCGGTTGGAGCGTTTGCGCGCGGCAGACGCTATTTTCATCCAGGAACTGTATCGCGCCGACTTTTATCGCCGGGTGGCGCAGGCGTTTGCGGTTTTGTTGCCGGTGCGCACCGTCGGCGTGATGGGCGACGGGCGTACTTATCAAGAGGTTGTGGCGTTGCGCGCCGTTGTCACCGACGATTTTATGACCGCCGTGTGGGCCGATCTGCCGCATTCGTTGCTGGCGCGGGTGAGCAGCCGGATTGTGAACGAGGTGCCGGGTGTGAACAGGGTGGTGTATGACATTAGCTCCAAGCCGCCGGCGACGATCGAGTGGGAATAGAGGACGCTTTATTCTGTCTTGATCTTGTCCTCGAGTTTTTCAAACGTTGCCGGGCCGATGCCCTTGACGTTCATAAGGTCTTCGATGATCCCGAACAGGCCGTTTGCCGTCCGATAGTCGACGATCCTTTTGGCGATCGCCGGGCCAATGCCGGGCAGCGCGTCCAACTCGTCAACCGTCGCGTCATTGATGTTGACTTTGCCCGCCGGCGGGTTGGCGTCCGGCTGCGGCGGTGGCGCGACAACCGGCGGCGCGGCTTCGCCTTTTTTGGGTACATGGATTTGTTGTTGGTCGTAGACCTGGAGGGCCAGGTTGATGCGATCCAAATCGGCTTCACTTGTCACCCCGCCGGCGGCGGCAACGGCGTCTTTGACGATGCTGTTGGGGGGCAGAATGTACACATCGGGGTTTTTGACCGCGCCGGTGATATAGACGCGCAGCGGCGACGGCGTCGGTGTGGGTTCGGGGGTGGAGGTGGGAGCAGGGATTGGCGTAGAAATGACAATGGGCACGGGCTGCGGGCGGTTGACCCAAAAGAGAATAAATCCCATCGCCGCGATCAATCCGATAACGAGGACGACATAAGTTCTGTATCGTTGTAGCCACTCGCTCACAGGTCTCTGTCTCGCCATGTCTGGAAACACGGGTAGTGGCTGCGCGTTGACCGATGGGGAAAATCCCGTCTCCATCGGTCAATACCTTGCCACTACCGAAACATAATATGAGAGAAGCAAGGGGTGATAATTTATCGACTATGGATATTATAACCCAAGTTTGTGGTCGTGGCAAGCGTTTGCCCAAAAAACTAGCGCATTTGTGGTGATGTGGTATAATATTTATAGGGGGCGGGTTACAAGAGTAGACAAGGAATACACAAAATGGTTATGCTAGAGCGCGCTCAAACCATTGCCGGGCAGATTGTGCGTTGGCGACGTCATGTCCATCAACATCCCGAGTTGGCGTTTCAAGAGGTTCACACGGCCCAGTTTGTCGCTCAGGCTTTGCGCGAAATGGGGCTTGGGGTCAAGACCGGGGTGGGCAAAACTGGGGTGGTTGGTTACCTGGGGCAGGGGTCTCCAACGATTGCGCTGCGCGCAGATATGGACGCTTTGCCCCTTTGGGAGGCGACCGGGTTGTCTTTTGCCTCTCAGAACCCTGGCGTGATGCACGCCTGCGGGCATGATGCGCACGTGGCTTGCTTGCTGGGGGCGGCCCAACTTTTGTCCGAAACGCCGCCCGCTCGGGGCCAGGTGCGTTTTTTGTTCCAGCCGTCCGAAGAGACCGTGGACGATCAAGAGCAGAGCGGCGCGATGCGCATGGTTCACGACGGCGCGATGGATGGCGTGGATGCGGTTGTGGGCTTGCACGTCTGGTCCGATATCGACGCCGGGCAGGTGGCTATTTCACCCGGCCCAGTGATGGCGGCGGCGGGCCGGTTTCAAGCCAAGATTTTTGGGCACGGCGGGCACGGCGCCAAACCACATCAAACCGTCGATCCGATCGTCTTGGCCGCGCAGGCGATTATGGCTTTGCAGACGGTGGTCGCGCGGCGTCTAAGCCCTCTCGATCCGGGCGTCGTGACCGTGGGCACGATCCACGGCGGCAGCAAAGACAACATTATCCCCGAATATGTCGAGTTGACCGGTACGCTGCGCGCCCTGACAGATGAGGTGTACCGGCAGTTGATCGACGAGATAACCCGCGCGTTGGGGGTGGTAAGGGCGCTGGGCGGCGATTTCGAGATCGTGTTCGGCAAGCCTTTTCAGGCGCTCAACAATGACCCCGATCTGACGGCATTCGTGTATCGAGTGGCCGAGGATTTGTTTGGACAGCGATCGGTTCTGCCTTTTGGATCGACGATGGGCGGCGAAGATTTCAGTTGTCTGGCGCGGCGCGCGCCCGGCTGCTTTGTCTTTTTGGGCGCCAAATTCCCCGGACGGTCTATTCTCAATCACCACGATCCCCATTTTGATATTGATGAACGCGCGCTCCCACTGGGTACGGCGTTGTTGGCCGAAACGGCGATGCGTTACCTGGACCCGGAGGGCTTGTCAACCACGTTGCAAATTGTAAAGGCGAGGAGAAAAAGAATGGCTCGAAATATGGCGGAGGATCGGTTGTTTGTGCCGGAGAAATTGCACTGGATGTTGAACGGCGGTCTGGCGGCGATGGATGCCGGAGAGCGTCAGATGCTCCTGGTGATGGCGGAAACCAAAATTCAAGAGGGGTACAAGCCGACCGCGGAAGAAAAGGAAGCGATCAAGCAGCTGCGGGCTTTGGCCGGCGACGATTATGACGCCAAAGACATCACCCGAAAGGTCAAGACTATGGTCAAAGGCGGGCGCAAACCGGGGACGTCGCCTCTGCGGCTGCCGCCGGTTTTCGATCGTTTGCGCAAACATCTCAGCCGGATGAAAAAAGAGAATAAATAAAACAAATCACCAGACAAAAAAAAGCCCGCCAGCGATTGGGCATACCGCGCTGGCGGGCCTGGTCAATTCTATTCAGTTGTGCGGTGGGCATTGGCGCGGCGGCAAGCCGTTCTAACGCCCGTTTTTGTTCTAAAGCCCCAACAGTTCTTTGGCTTTACGGGCCGCGCCGCTGGCGTCCGGCGCATAACCATCGGCGCCAATTTGATCCGCGTAGGCTTGCGTGACCGGCGCGCCGCCGACCATGATCTTGACATTGTCCCGCACTCCCGCTTTTGCAAAGGCGTCGATCACGCTCTTCATCGCCGGCATGGTGGTGGTCAGCAGCGCCGACATGGCCACAACCTGAGCGCCGCTCTTGGTCGCTGCATCGACAAATTTATCGGCGGAAGCGTCGACGCCAATGTCCTCGACTTGAAACCCGGCGCCTTCGAGCATGATGCCAACCAGGTTCTTGCCGATCTCGTGCAAATCGCCTTTGACGGTGCCCAGAACGACTTTGCCTACCGGCTCTACGCCGCTTGCGATCATCAATGGACGAAGTATTGCCAGTCCGCCTTGCATAGCGCGCGCGGCGATGAGCATTTCGGGCACAAAGAACTCGTGACGCTCGAATCGCTCACCCACTTCTTGCATTGCCGGGACTAGACATTCAAACATTAACTGGCTGGAAGAAACGCCGGCATCCAGTGCGGCCTGGACGCCTTCTTTAACGACCGGGGCTTTGCCATTGACCACTGCTTGGTAAAGTTCTGTTAATTCCATTGTCTGGTTTCTCCTTTTGAATTTGGACTCGCTCAGCCGGGCTATAGGATAAGGTGATTTGGGCAGGCGCGAACCTGGATTACGGTTCAATTGTATCGCCGTCGTCTTGGGGACAATGTTTATTATACGATAACTGAAACAAAAAGCAAATTGTGTTCCCGGCGGGAGCAGGCGGGATAATCATTTCTCTAGAATTGCCCAACTTGGTCGTTCCGATTGAGCGAGCGTTCTTCTGAGAAACCGTCCGGGTAACGCTTGCGCAGTTTTTCGATATTGCTTTGGGCAATTTGTTCCAACCCAATGCCCAGCCCGTCGGCCATGACGGCCAGGTACCACAACACGTCGCCCAATTCTTTGCTCAACGCTTCCTTGTCCAGCGGGTGGGCGTGGAAAAAGGCCTTTTTGATCACCTCTGCCACCTCGCCCGACTCGCCGGTCAGCCCTAACGCGGTATAGGTCAGGACCTGTTGCGTGTCCTCTCGATGCCCGGCGGTGCGCAGCGCCAGACGTTGATATTCATCGAATGTCATTGTCTGCCTTGGCTTTCTTCCTGCGCCGCGACCTCGGCCTCGATACGCGCCCGGTATTCGGCCATCGAGATCGTTCGCCCTCTATCCAAGCGCGACTCTTCGGCGGCAAAGGCCATCAAGTGGCTTTCCAGTGAATCGCGTGCGGTGGTGTGCAGCGCGGCCCGGTCGCCCTGGAGCGCCTTGACAAACGCCGTCATCACGCCATTATCGCCGCCGCCGTGCCCGCCGCCGGCCGTTGGAATGGGGATCGTCCGTTCGCGCCGGGTCGAGAAATCATACAATACCAGGTCGCCTTTGCCGCCATGCCCACGCAGGCTGGCCTTGACGCCGTCGTAACGCATAGTGCGACAGTTTTCGTGCGAAAAGGCGTGCATCGTAAAGGTCGCCGTCAAACCGGTCTCGAACAGCATATTGATCGTCATATGATCGACCACATCGTTGTCACAGCGATAGATGCAACGACCATAAGGCCCATTGCGGAGCGCCTCCATCCGTCCTTCGTAGCTGAGATCGGCGGTGATGACGTTGACCGGCCAGCCGCTGTGATCGCGCAGGTAAAAGCGCGGCGCGTAATAGAGGCATGTTTCCCAATGTGGGCAGCCATCGGTGCAGCGCTCTGGCGCGTCCGGCGGCGCGTTTTCGGCACGAAAATGGGCCAGTGAGCCAAATGAGGACAGTCTTTCGACGCGCTGGCCCAGCAGCCAAAAAAGGATGTCCATATCGTGACAGCTTTTGGCCAAGATCATTGGCGAGGAGCGTTTGCTGTTGCCCCAATTGCCGCGTACAAAGCTGTGCGCCTGATGCCAAAAGGCCACGTTTTCACGGTGATCGACGGTCATGATCTCGCCGACATCGCCTGAATGCAGAGTTTCATACAATGTCATATAAAACGGGCTGTAGCGCATCACATGGCAAATGCTCAACATCCGGCCGGCCTTTTCGGCGGCGCGTACCAGGCGGACGCAATCGTGCGGGGTGGTGGCCATCGGCTTTTCCAACAGCACATCATAACCGGCTTGCAGCGCGCCGAGCGTCGTCTCGACATGGAGGTGATCCAGCGTGGCATTGATCAACCCCGCCGCGAGTTGGCCTTGGGCAAACAGATCGTTGTGGTTGGCAAAAACGCGATCGGCGGGCAGCTGGTGCGCTTGGGCAAATCGTTCGCGGCGCACGGGGTCGGGTTCGGCCACGGCAACGACCTGGATTTGGTCGGCGTGCTTGAGAATCCACTGTCCATAGCTGTAAAAACCTCTCGACCCGGCGCCGAGAACAACGACTTGAACGGGTTTCATTTCTTGCCTCCTTGGTGGCCCTATACGGGCCGGCGTGTATAGTAAGAGTTGACAGGCTTGTATTTGTAGCATCGAGGCGCAAAATTGTCAAGCGCGTTCGAGGCGCAAAGTACAAAGACTTTTTTTTTTGCGTTTTCAAAAGAAACGTGTATAATAGCCCTGTGTAGTCTAAATCCAAAAGGGGAAGGTAGTAAAATAATGGGAGAAGAAGAGTTGACCCAGGTTGGGCAGGAAGAGTCGGTCGAGCAACCAGAGTCAGTCGAGCAGGCCGAACCGGTTGCACAAGCAGAGCCAGTCGAGCAGGCCGAACCGGTTGCACAAGCAGAGCC
>CAYZYE010000021.1:23955-31578 GCA_964481205.1 uncultured Anaerolineae bacterium
AGGCCGAACCGGTTGCACAAGCAGAGCCGGTCGAGCAGGCCGAACCGGTTGCACAGGCCGAACAGGTCGAGCAGGACGAATCCGATGTCCAGGACTCGTCGGAAGAGTGGCTTGGCGCCTTTGACTTTAAGGCGTTGTCGCGGGGCCAAGTTGTCGAGGGGATCATTGTCCACATTGGTCCAAATGAAGTTTTGGTGGATGTTGGCTCCAAGTCCGAGGGTGTCCTCTATGAGCGCGAGTTGGATCGCATTGGCCCGGAAGCAAGAGCCGCTTTGCAAGTCGGCCAAACGGTGCTGGTGTACGTTCTGACGCCAGAAGACAAAAATGGCAACATTGCCTTGTCTCTGACGAGAGCGCAGGCCGAGCGAGATTGGCGCAAGGCCGAAGAGTTTGAAAAGTCAGGCGAAATTTTCGAGGGCGAAGTTGCCGGCTATAACAAGGGCGGTTTGATTGTCCGTATGGGCAAAGTGCGCGGCTTTGTGCCCGCTTCTCAAATCTCTTCTAATGGCGGCAAAGCCGATCCCAGCAGCATGGTCGGCCAAACGCTGCGCCTCAAAGTCATCGAGATCGATCGCAGCCGCAACCGGCTCATCTTGTCCGAGCGTGCAGCGATGCGCGAATGGCGTAAACAGCACAAAGAAAAACTGCTGGCCGAGCTTAAAGAGGGCGATGTCCGTCCCGGCGAAGTGATCAGTTTGTGCGACTTTGGCGCTTTCGTCGACCTGGGTGGCGCCGATGGATTGATTCACCTCTCTGAACTTTCCTGGCGGCGCGTCTCGCATCCCAGCGAAGTCTTGTCGGTGGGCGACAAGGTCGAGGTCTATGTGCTCAATATCGACCGCGAGCGAAAGCGAATCGGCCTGAGTTTGAAACGCCTCGAAACCGATCCCTGGGAGGAAATCACGGCCAGTTACCAGGAAGGTCAATTGGTCGAGGGCACGATCACCAAGTTGGTCAAATTTGGCGCGTTTGCCCGCATATCCAAAGACGACATCGAGGGCTTGATTCACATTTCCGAGTTGAGCGACGAGCACATTGCTCATCCTCGAGAGGTCGTCCAAGAGGGACAGACGGTGACGCTGCGCGTCATTCGCATTGACCCCGAACGACGCCGGATCGGGTTGAGCATGAAGCGCGTTGACTCGGCCGAGTATATGGCCGTCGATTGGCATCCCCCGGAAGAAGAGAAACCCCAGGATGTCGAGGCGGCGGTAGAGGCAGATGTCCAGGCCGAGACAGCGGTACCAAAAGAGGGTGAATAGCCTGTTTTGAACCGTCGTCTTAATTCCATAGTGTGCTCATTTGCGCAATGGGGACCGGAACGTGTTGCATCAACATGATTTGGTCCCCATTTTGGCATGTACGGGTAACTTGAAATCGTTCGTCGGGCTGTGGTATAATAAAGACATCAATGTTCTCGCCAACCGCAGGGAACGCGGGGGAAAATTATTGTTGCGATTTCCGAATTGCGACTTGAAATTATACGATGCAAGATGTGGAGTGCGGTTTTCAACCGCGCCGACAAGCAATCACGCTGAATAGAAGGCCAAGATGTCAGAAAAATGGGATCGCTTTACAAGTCGCGCACAACAAACGATGGCTTTGGCAAAAGAGCAAGCGCGGCACTTTGGTCACAACTATATTGGGCCGGAACATCTGTTGTTTGGTTTGGTCAAGGTGGAAAACAGCCAGGCCGGTCAGGTTTTACGCCGCCTGGGAGTTCACCCGCGCCAGGTTCAGGCGGCGATCGAGCAGCTGGTGGGATACGGGTCGCGCGCGCGGCTCGACTCTGGTCAGCTCGATCTCACACCACAGTTCAAACGCCTGATCAAATCGGCAATGGGCAAAGCAAACAAGATGGGGCACACCTTTGTCGATACCTCGCACCTGGTGTTGGGACTCGTTGAACAAGAGTCGAGTATCGCGATCGACATCTTGCGCCGGCTTGGCGTCTCGCCCCAGGCGGTGCAAAAAGAAATGATGCAGCTGATGCAGCGAACGCTGGCCGGCAAGCCCGCCGCCGCCAAAACCACCAAGGATTCGGTTTTGGCCCAGCTGGCCACCGATCTGACCGCCATGGCTCAACAGGGTCATTTGGATCCGGTCATTGGGCGCGAGAACGAGATCGAACGGGTGATCCAAATCCTGTCGCGCCGGACCAAAAACAATCCCGCGCTGATCGGCGAACCGGGCGTTGGCAAAACGGCCATCGTCGAGGGAATTGCCCAACGCATTGTTTCGCAAAATATCCCCTACCCGCTGCGCAACAAAAAATTATGGCAACTCGATGTCGGCTCACTCGTTGCCGGAACCATGTACCGTGGGCAGTTTGAGGAACGGCTGAAAAAGGTCATCGACGAACTCCAAAACTCGGACAGCATCTTGTTCATCGACGAACTCCACATGCTGGTCGGCGCCGGGTCGGCGGGCAGCTCGGTCGATGCGGCGAACATTCTCAAACCCGCCCTGTCGCGCGGTGAATTGCAGTGCATTGGCGCGACCACGTTGGAAGAGTATCGCAAGCACATCGAAGGCGATGCCGCCCTGGAACGACGTTTTCAGCCCATCATCGTCGACGAGCCGACAGAAGACGAATCGATCGAAATATTACGCGGCATTCGTCCACGCTACGAAGAACACCACAATTTGCACATCACCGATGAGGCGGTCGAGGCTGCCGTCCACCTGGCCTCACGCTATATCACACAGCGCTACCTGCCCGATAAAGCGATCGACCTGATCGACGAGGGCGCCGCCCGCGTCCGCATGTACAAATCGCCGATCCATGACTCGTTGCGCGAATTGCAAGTCGAACTGCAACAAATTCGCACCCAACGCCAGGAGGCGCTCAACAAACACCGCAGCTCGCAAGCCGAACGGTTGCAAGTGCGCGAGCTCGAGTTGGAACAGTTTGTCGAACAGCTACAGTACGAGTGGAGTACAGACAATAGCCTCGAAGTACACAAAGAAGACATTGCCGAATTGGTATCCATGTGGACCGGCATTCCGCTGACCAACCTCGAGGACGACGAATCGCAGCGCCTGTTGCGCATGGAACAAGAACTGCACCGGCGCGTCATCGGCCAGGACGAGGCGATTGCAGCCATTGCCCGCGCGGTGCGGCGTTCGCGTTCCGGCCTCAAAGACCCCAACCGGCCGATCGGCTCTTTTATCTTTATCGGCCCGACCGGCGTGGGCAAGACCGAACTGGCCAAAGCCCTGGCCGTGTTCATGTTTGGCAAAGAAGACGCGCTGCTCCAACTCGACATGTCGGAATTTATGGAACGGCACACCGTGGCTCGATTGGTCGGCGCGCCGCCGGGGT
Organism: uncultured Anaerolineae bacterium; assembly: GCA_964481205.1. Classification (GTDB taxonomy): domain Bacteria; phylum Chloroflexota; class Anaerolineae; order JAFGEY01; family JAFGEY01; genus CAYRXM01. Next base: position 27,281 of record CAYZYE010000021.1, read on the forward strand.
ACGTGGGTTACGAGGACGCCGGGCAGCTCACCGAGTCGGTGCGGCGGCGCCCCTATCAGGTGATCTGTTTCGACGAGATCGACAAAGCGCACCCCGAAACGTTTGGCATGCTCTTGCAGATCTTGGAGGAAGGCCAGTTGGCCGACGCCAGGGGACACAAGGTCGATTTTCGCAATACGATCATCATCATGACCTCAAATGTCGGCTCTGAGACATTGAGCAAAGGCCCGCTTGGACTGGCCGGCGCGCATCGACAACAAGAGTTCCAGAGCAAGGGATACGAGTCGGAACTAAAGCAGTTTTTCCGTCCCGAGTTTTTGAATCGCGTGGACCAGATCGTCGTCTTTCACACGCTCACCCTGCCAGAGATCGAACAGATCGTCGATCTCGAACTGGACAAAATCGTCAAGCGAGTCGCCGAGCAAAACATCGACCTCCGGGCCACGCCGGAGGCCAGACAGTGGTTGGCGCGAGAGGGATACAGCACCGAGTTTGGCGCGCGCAATCTGCGGCGCACCGTGCAGCAATCCATCGAAGACGCGCTGTCGGAGGGCATCCTGGCCGCCCGCTTTGTATCCGGCGATACGGTTCTGGTGAACGTTCAGGATGACGACATCATTCTCGGCGTCCAGGATCAAACCTCCGAACCCTCGTTGCTGGAAGCAATTACCCATGTCCAAATCTAAAACCAGAACCAGATTTGTTTGTCAAAACTGCGGCAGCGTCCAGACCAGGTGGGCCGGGCGCTGTCCTGATTGTAACGAGTGGAATACCCTGGTCGAGACGGTGGTGCATGAGCGGCGCGGCGCGGCATCATCGTCTTTTGCCGTTACAACGCGCAGCGCGCCCCGCCGGTTGAACGACATTCGCGCCGACGAGTTGGAACGGATTCAAATCCCCTTGATCGAATTCTCGCGCGTGCTGGGCGGCGGCGTCGTACCCGGCTCGATGGTGCTCATTGGCGGCGATCCGGGCATCGGCAAATCGACATTGCTGCTTCAGGTGAGCGCGCTGTTGGCCGATCAGGGCGGAAAAATGCTCTATATCTCTGGCGAAGAGTCCGCCCAGCAGATCAAGATGCGCGCGCACCGCCTCAACCTCTCGCCCGACGGCCTCTATTTGCTCACCGAAACCAACATGCACGCGATCATTGAGCACATTCGCCAACTCGATCCCACAGCCGCCGTCATCGACTCGATCCAGACCGTCTATCTCGACGAACTCTCGTCGGCGGCGGGCAGCGTGAGCCAGGTGCGCGAATGCGCCGCTCTGCTCACGCGCATGGCCAAAGAACAGAGCATCCCCATCTTTTTGGTGGGGCATGTGACCAAATCCGGCTCGATTGCCGGGCCGCGTGTGCTGGAACACATTGTCGACACCGTGTTGTACCTCGAAGGCGACCGCTTTCACACCTATCGTCTTTTGCGCAGCGTCAAAAATCGCTTTGGGGCGACGTCCGAAGTGGGTGTGTTCGAGATGAAAAACGAGGGACTGCTCCAGGTCTCGAACCCTTCGGCGGCATTTTTGGAGGAACGCCTGCCCAACGCCTCCGGCTCGGCGATCGCGGTGACGATGGAAGGCACCCGTCCCATTTTAGTCGAAGTACAGGCCTTGTCTAGTACAACAGCCTTTGGACTACCTCGACGCACGGCCAACGGCAACGACTTTAATCGCCTGCTGCTGCTGGTGGCCGTGCTCTCCAAGCGAGTTGGCCTGCGCCTGTCCGACCAGGACGTGTTTGTCAACGTCGTCGGCGGCCTCAAAGTGAGCGAACCCGCCGCCGACCTGGCCGTGGCCGTGGCCGTCGCTTCCAGTTTTCGCAACAAACCCGTCGCCGCCGATCTGGTGTTTGTCGGCGAAGTGGGGTTGTCGGGCGAACTGCGCAGCGTGGGGCAGATCGAGGCGCGATTGAACGAGGCGGCCAAGCTGGGATTCAAGCGCTGCATGATCCCGCGCTCGTTGCTGCGCACCGTGACCGACAAGGCGCCGTTGGATGTGCTCGGCGTTCGCTCGCTGGACGAAGCCATCGACCGGGCATTGATCAAGTGAAATCGCTTCCAAGGAAAACGATGCGCGCACTTGTTTTTGACCACACCCTCCGTCTGGAGACCAATTACCCAATTCCCAAACCGCCGCCCGGCGAGGCGTTGATCCGTGTCACGCTGGCGGGCATTTGCAACACCGATCTGGAAATCACTCGCGGCTATATGGGCTTTCGGGGCGTTTTGGGGCACGAATTTACCGGCGTCGTCGAACAGGCCGGGGCGCGCGAGTGGGTGGGGCGGCGCGTGGTGGGCGAGATCAATTGTTACTGCGGGCAATGCCCAACCTGTCGTCGCGGCGATGTGACACATTGTCCTACACGCACCACACTCGGCATCGGGGGACGAGATGGCGCGCTGGCCGACTATTGCCTGCTGCCGGTGCGCAATTTGCACCCGCTCCCGGATGACGTCGGCGATGAGCAGGCGGTGTTTGTCGAATTGTTGGCTGCGGCGCTAGAGATCGCCGAGCGCGTCCATATCCGTCCCACCGACCACGTGATCGTCATCGGTGACGGAAAATTGGGGATATTGGCGGCGCAGGCGCTGCGCCTGACCGGCTGCAAACTAGAGGTCGTTGGTCGGCACAGCGATAAATTGGCAATATTGGAGAAACAAAACATCCCGACGATGCTCGAAGCGGATGCGCCGGCCGGCCGGCAAGCCGATGTCGTTGTCGATTGCACCGGACACCCGGACGGTTTTGCGTTGGCGCGACGGTTGGTGCGTCCGCGCGGCGCACTGATCCTCAAGAGCACCTTTCACGGCAACAATCGCATCAATCTCTCGGCCCTGGTCGTCGACGAGGTATCGTTGATCGGCTCACGCTGCGGCCCTTTTGCCCCCGCGCTGCGTCTGCTGGCACAGGGATTGATCGAGACCGCACCACTGATCGATGCGACCTATTCGCTCGATGACGGTCTTGCTGCTTTTGAGCGCGCCGCAAGCCGGGGCGCGCTCAAGGTGCTGGTCAAACCGTAAAACAAGCCACTTTTTTGTCATTGGAGGAACAAGATATGAATCAGGTACGTTGCGCTATTGTCGGGATGGGAATTGGGCGTTCCAACGGTCGGGCTTTGGCCGCCAACCCCCGGGGGCGCGTGGTCGCTCTGTGCGACCTGGCGCCGGAGCGGATGGAGGATTTTGGCCGCGAGCTGCCCGAAGCGGTCAAATTCTATACCGATTACAAAGAGATGTGCCGTGATGACGAGATCGACGCCGTCTTTGTCGGCACGCCCAATCAGTGGCACGTGCCCGTCGCCTTGGAAGCGGTCAAACAGGGCAAGCACGTCATGGTCACCAAACCACTGGCCGATTCGGAAGAGGCGGCGCGAGAATTGGTCGCGGCGGCCGAGGCGGCCGGGGTAGTCAACATGATGTCGCTTTCAACCCGCTTTGCCGAGGATGTGCGCTATCTGGCCAGGCTGGCCCAAGATGGCGAGTTTGGCGAGGTATATTATGCCCGCGCGCGCAGCATCCGTCGCAGCGGCATTCCCGACTGGAGCCTGGGCTTTATCCAGGCCGGCGGCGGCGCGTTCCGAGACATGGGCGTCCACGTTCTCGACGCGGCGTGGTGGCTGCTGGGCGCGGCCAACGGCAAGTTGCCCAGGCCGGTCGGCGTGATGGGCGTGTCGGGGGCCAGGTTTGGGCCGCGCGGGCAGGGCTATTGGGATTTTCAACCGCAACCGGAGGAATTTTACACCCAATACGCCGCCGACGATTACGCCGGCGGTTTTATCCGCTTTGAGAACGGCATTGGCTTGCAGGTGGAGAGTTTTTGGGCCAGCCATCAGCCCGAAGAGGTACAGATCGAGTTGTTTGGCGCCGAGGCCGGCGCGCAACTCAGACCGATCAAGTTGTACAAAACGGTCAACCATGCGCCGCAAGACATCAGCGTCGAATTGCCCGGCGGGCCGACGCCGTGGGACAATATCGCCGCGCATTTTATCGCCTGCATCCTCGACGGCGTCGAATGCCAGGCCCCGCTGCGCCATGGGCTGATCGTGCAAGAGATGATGGAGGCGCTGCTCAAAAGCGCCGAAACGGGCCAAGAAGTGCGGCTAGACACACCAACCGCCGAGAACTAGCCACCCTACACATTTGACTTTGGCCGGCGCAAAATCAATCTAGGGGGCAACCATGCCACCTAAAACCCCCGTCTGGGGGAATTGCAGTGCGGGCGGTGGAACACAACCGCACATCGCCTTCCCCCAGACGGCCCGGAAAAACTTGGTTTTGCTCGTTGCGAGTGGCCGG
>CAYZYE010000022.1:0-31165 GCA_964481205.1 uncultured Anaerolineae bacterium
TGCGAACATTTGCAGTATAACATAGAATTCATTTACGCGCAAATAGCGCGGCGGCAGAATCCCTATTCCGAGGCCTGCTTTCGTCCCGCTCCAAAAGTAAAATACACCCCAAAAGCGGCGGGCAGATTGACAAAGAACACATTCTATCGGATAATAGAGACACCGGATCGCGTTTGCGCGCGCCGGTTCACACAACCGCACATGCACACGGATATACACAAACTTCCCAAGTTTACCAGTCAGTTTATTTGGAGTGAATGATGCCCATTCTCGACGCGCTGAAAACATTGATCGCCGCCTGGAAGCGGCGCGCGGCCGGCCGGCCGGCCGGCGATCTTTTGGACGAATTATTTGCCATTTTTCCCTTTGCGCCGTCGGCGCAGCGCTGGCTCAGGGAAAAGATACGCATCGAGGTGGTCGATTGGGACAGTACCGCCGGCGGCGGCGGCTGGTACCCCGATCGCCGGCTGGTGCGGCTGAATACGGCCCAGTACGAGGCCGCGATTCACGAGTTGGCGCACGCCGTGTGGCACGATCGGCGCCTGGATCGCCGGGTCCGGGATGGGCTGGTGGCCGCCGTGCAGCGCCTGGCCGATGACGACGACCCACGCTGGCGGCGGGTGGGCGTTTTGGCCGGGCATTATATACACGGCATTCCCACCCAGCCCGGTTTCGAGCGTGGAATGCTGCTGGGCAGAAAAGAGTGGGGCAAGGGGGGCGGCGAGCAGGGGCGATGGAACGACTGGGAAATGTTTGCCGGGCTGGCTTCGGGGTGTATGGCCGACATTCGGCTGCTGCCGCCGTACCTGCGGCCTTTTTACAGCGATCTGTTTGTCGAACTGGCGCCCGGCGCGCCGTCGCCGGAATCGACCGCGCCGCATCGTTGAATCCATTGCAAAGACTCGCCAACCGCAGAGAAATAAAGCATTGAAAAAATTGTCAAATATCATCTAATCATCGTCAAGGAGAGTAAAATGCGTGTACCGATTATTGCCGGAAACTGGAAGATGAACAAAACCATCGCCGAGGCCGTCGAGTTGGTCGAGGCGATCAAAGGCCCGCTGTCCCAGATCAAAGGGGTGGACAAGGTAGTCTGCCCGACCTTTGTCTGTCTGCCCCCGGTCAAAGAAGCGCTGGGCCAGGCGGAGATCGGCCTCGGCGCGCAAAACATGTATTTTGAGGAAAAAGGCGCTTTTACGGGCGAGATCGCGCCGGGCATGCTCAAAGGCCTGGTGCAATATGTGATCATTGGCCACTCGGAGCGCCGCCAATATTTTGGCGAGACCGATCAAGGGGTGAACAAAAAGATCAAGGCCGCCTTTGCGCACGGCCTGACGCCGATCGTGTGCGTTGGCGAGACGCTGGCGCTGCGCCAGGCGGGCAAGACGAACACCTGGGTCAAAGAGCAGGTGACGGCGGCGTTGGACGGACTCGATGGGGAACAGGTCGAATCATTGATCATTGCCTATGAGCCGATCTGGGCCATTGGCACCGGCGTGGCGGCGACCCCCGCCGACGCGCAGCAGGTGATCGGCGAGGTGGTGCGCCCGACCGTGAGCGGGCTGTTTGGCGACGAGGTTGCGCAGGCAGTGCGCATCCAATACGGCGGCAGCGTCAAGCCGGCCAACGCCGCCGAACTGATGAGCCTGCCCGATGTCGATGGCGCGTTGGTCGGCGGGGCCAGTCTCAAAGCCGCCGATTTTGTCGAGATCGTGCGGCTGACGGCGCAGGCGGGAATATAGACATTTCTTGCGCGCCCGTTTCATTTTTGAAACATCCCCACCTCTTTTTGGAGCCGGTTGTGAACAAAATGTATCATATAATTTTGATTTTGATCGTGGTGGCGGGATGCGTTGGCGTCGATCAGGCGGCCAAACTCGTCGCCCGGCGGGTGCTGGTCGCTTCGGCGCCGATCTCGCTGCTGGGCGGCCTGGTCGTGTTCGAGTATGCCGAAAATGCGGGCGCGTTTATGAGCCTCGGCGCGCGGCTGCCGGTCGGCGTGCGTATGGCGCTGTGGATCGGCTTTGTCGGCGTGGTGCTGGGCGTGGGGTTGGTTTACCTGGCTTGCGCCAACGATCTGGGCCGGCGGCAGGCGCTCGCGCTGGCCTGCGTGATCGGCGGCGGCGGTGGCAATCTGGTCGACCGGATTGTCAATCATGGCGCGGTGATCGATTATGTGAGCGTGGGTCTGGGGCGCCTGCGAACGGGCGTCTTGAACATCGCCGATCTGTTTGTGACTTTTGGGGTGGTCGTCTCGGTGTGGCTGATGGTTCGCTCTGCAAAACAGCAAAAAACTCGATGCCAAAACACCGGGTCGCCGGGTTGATGGATATGGCGCAGCAAATTTCGAGCATCTTTAAGAGAATCGTGCTTGTCTTTTTGGTCACGGGGATTGCCGCGATTTTGATCACGCTGCTTCTCTTGCCGGTCCTCTCTGACGCCACGCCGCGCGCCGCGCGACACGAATTTTTCAACCTGGGGGTTTACTCGCCCATTTTCCTGCTTGGCGGCGTGCTCGGTCTGTACCTGTTTTTGCGTCCCATCATTTCTTTGGGGCGCGTCCTCGACGTCGGATCGACACCGGCCCGGGAACTGGTCGACGCCGCGCGGCGTGTCGCCTTTACTGCCCCCCTGTACTTGTTTGTTTTCCCCACCGTTGGCGCGGTTCTGCTTTCTCTGTTGGCCGATGTGTTGGGCGTTTTGTTTTTGCCGGGTTATGTCTTTATCGAACATTTTCCCGGCAGCGTGTTTTTGATGGTGCTTGCGGCATGCGCGTCGCTGATCGTCTCCACGGTCGCCCAGCATTGGATGCGGCCGGTGTTATTGTACGCTGCGTCGCAGTCGTTGGAGGGACGACGCTTTAACATTCGGGCGCGCCTGTTTTCGACGATCCTGATTTTGACCTTGATCGCCGTCCTTTTTGGCGGGCTTGTTTCTTACAGTCAGGCCAGCATGGCCTATCGACAGCAGCTTGCCGACCAGGCGTTGATTTATTTGGGACGGGCGGTTTATTCGCTGCCGATCGAGATGACGCAGAGTCAGGTACTGGACTATATTGCTGGTCATCTCGGTCAGAGTGTCGAGTATGACACGCTCGTTTTGGTGACGACGACGGGCGAGATCGTGGCGCAGCGACAGGTGGGGGCGACGGCGTTGACTTTTGAGGCCGGCTCGTGGGCGGCCGAACCGAAGGACCGCGTGCGCCAGGACCAGGCCAGCTTTGTACTCGTGCCCGTGCCTGTGCATCCGCAGTGGGTGGGCATTGGTTATCAAGTCAATCCACTGCACTCTAAACTCGTCGTCAATACGTTGCTCACGGTGAGCATTTTCGGCGCCGGCATGGTCGTCCTGGTGGCCGTGATCAGCTATTATCTGGCGGTTGGGGTGGCGCTGGATTTGCGGTTTGTGACCGGCCGCCTGCTGGACATCGCGCACAAAGAGCACGTCGATTTGACCACGCCCGTGCCGATCTTGTCCCTGGACGAGGTCGGGGATTTGATTGTCGCGTACAATGCTTTGCAGGAAAAACTGCACGCGCAGCAGGCGCAGATCGAGCGCGAGCAGGGGCGGTTGATGGCTTTGCAGTCGCTTTCCTACAAGATTGGGCGCGTCCGCGACGTGGACCGGTTGCTGCGCGATGTCGTCCAGGATGTCGAACGCGCCTTTGGTTATCGCAACGTCTTTATCCTTCTTGTGGCCGAGTCGCGCCAGGCGCTGGTCGTTGCCGCCGCCGATCCCCGGCGTTCGGACTGGATCGATCGGTGGGTCGCGCTGGATGGCGGCAGCATCGCGGCGCGCGTGGTCGAGACGGGGGCGCCGCTGCTGACGGACGATACACAGACCAAAGAGTGGCGTCCATTGGACGCGCAAGCACGTTCCGAGATGGCCGTTCCGCTGTTGACGGGCGAACGGGTGATCGGCGTTTTGGATATATCGAGCGAAGTCGAGGGCGCGTTTGACGACAACGATTTGCGCGTCGTGACGGCGCTGGGAAACCAGGTGTCCATCGCCATCGAAAATTCGCGCCTGGTACACGACGCCGTGACCGACGCGCAAGAGCTGGAACGCCGGGCGCAAAACCAGATGGCGGTGCGCAATATTTCGATGGCCTTGAGTACTTCGTTGCATATCGACGATGCGCTGAGTATCGCCACCGAAAAACTGGTTTCCCTTTTTGGCGTCGGACACAGCACGGTCTTTTTCTTTGAGGCCCAGGATGCGTATGGCGAGATCGCGGCCGAGTATCCGTCGCAAGGGCTGCTGGGACAAACGGTGCCGGTCAAGGGGTTTTTGGCTTTACAGCGCATTGTATTGGGCCGCGCACCGTTGTTTATCGCCGATGTGCAGCACAGCGAGTTGATGGCGCCGATTCAAGAGCCGCTCGTGGCGTTGGACATCCGCTCGATGCTGCTGCTGCCGTTACAGTCCAAAGGAATCATTGTCGGCGTCTTGACCCTGGACGCGATCGGACAACCGCGCGCGTTTACGCCCCAAGAGATCGATGTTTGCCAGACGGTCGCCGCCCAGGTTGCGGTAGCCATAGAGAACGCCCGGCTCTTTGAAAGCATGCGTCTGCAAGCCGACATGCTCACTCGCGTGACCCGCGATGTGACCGCGGAGCGCGGCAAGTTGGACGCGGTTCTGAAAAACCTGGTCGATGGGTTGTTGGTGACGGACACCGCCGGCCGCGTGATCCTGGTCAATCCATCTTTTGTTACTTTGTTTGACCTGGAACAGCGTGATTTTGCCGGAGAATATATCGCCAGCCTGGTGCCGCAACTGGCTTTGCAGCATCTCGTCGTCCAAACCTGTTTCGATCAAACCGTTCATCTGCAAGAGTTTGAGCTTGAGGACGGGCGTATTTTACAATGCACGGCGGCGGTGGTGTTTGAAGAGGGGCAGGTCAGCGGGGTGGTGCTTGTCTTGCGGGACATTACCCAGGAGAAACGCCTGGAGCGGCTGAAAAGCGACTTTATTTCAACCGTTTCACACGAGCTGCGAACGCCGTTGACGATTGTGAGTGGTTTTGCGCGACGCATTTCCAAGTCGTTCCAAAAACATATCTTGCCCGCGCTGCCCGCCGACCGGGACCGCGCCGGGCAGCGGGTTTTGCAGAACATTGAGAATCTGCTCAACGGCGTGGACCGGTTGGACAATTTGGTCCAAGATGTGTTGATCATTGCCGACATGGATTCGGGACGTTTTCAGTGGCATGTGCAGTCGCTCGACGTGGGCGCGATTTGCCGGGCGGTCGTCGAGGCGTACCGCGAGCAGGCGGAAGCCAAAGGGCTGCGCATCGAGACCGAGATTCCCCCGGATTTGCCCTCGATCGAAGGCGATGGCGAACGGCTGTCGCTGGTGCTGGAAAATCTGGTGACGAACGCGATCAAGTTCACCGACGCCGGCCAGGTATCGGTGCATGTGCAGATCATTCAACGTCGCCATGGTCGCTGGGCGCCGCCGCCGCTGGTCGATGTGCCTGATCGGTTGCTCCAAAACGCCTATATTTTGGTGGTGGTGAGCGACACGGGGGTTGGTTTGTCGGCCAACGCGCAGCGCGGACTCTTTGAACGCTTTGGGCAGGGTATGCGCGATCTCTTGACCGACAAACCGGCCGGCACGGGGCTGGGGCTGTCGATCAGCCGCGAGATCGTCGCCCACCATGGGGGACATATTTGGGTGCAAAGCGAGCCGGAGCAGGGCAGCCAATTTGCCTTTGTGATCCCGCTCGTCGCGTCGAACCCCCAGGCGGCAAGCGGTGAGCGGACCAGAGCGCCGACGATATTGGTCGTCGATGACGAAGAACCGCTGCGGAACCTGCTGCGCTATATTTTTTCTGAAAACGGCTACCAGACCATTATGGCCGCCGACGGTCAGGCCGCGCTCAATATGGCGCGGATGTACAAACCGGATTTGATTTTGCTGGACATTATGATGCCGGGCATCAGCGGGCTGGATGTGACCAGCGTCCTCAAGAACGATCATCAAGTGAGCGGCATTCCCATTGTGATCCTGTCCGTCGTGGCCGACCCCAAAGAGGCGGCGCAATTCGGCGCGGATGCATGCCTGTCCAAGCCCATCGATCAAGACCTCTTGTTGACCACCGTAGCCGATCTGCTGCATCGAACCAGGTGACAGAAAATCGAGTAGATAGATGAATAAAATGACGATCTCTAATCGGACGACGCCCAGTTTGCGGGCTATTTTTGTGCTGTTTTGCGCAGCCGCAGTACTGGGTTATGCCGGGTGGTTGTTTTCATTGTTGTTGACCCTGCCCACCGACGGATGTGGCGGCGTGTACGTGACCAACGGCGTTTCGATCAACCAGCTTGGCCTCGGCGATACGTCTTTGCAAACCGGCGATCTGCTGACCGGCATCAATGGACAAGAGATATATGACGGGCTGTTTACCCCCGGACATTGGTCGGGGCGTCTTTTTGACGCCGCGTCGCGCAGCAATGCTTATGCTGTGTTGAGGGATGACCGCAAGTTGACGGTCGAGGTGGTGTGGCAAACGCCTTCTTTCAAGTGGCTTTTTGCTCGCAGCAGCATCTTTGTCATCCTGGGAATCATCTTTGTATCGAGCGGCGCGTTCATCGTCTGGCAGCGCGGCCACGATCGCGCGGCGCGGTTGATGGCCGTTGCCTTTATCGCCGAAGGCCTGAACTTGTTCAACAATACCGTCCTGGTAACGGGTTTGAATACCGGGCTGGCAGTGGCGTGGTTTAGCACACCGATCGATATTTTGAGTTTATGTCTGGTGTTCAGCGCCCTTTTTCACTGCTTTGCGCTCTTTCCAGAAGCCAAATGGTTGGGACGGCGTTTTCCGCGCTTGTTGTATCTGGTACATTTGATCAACCCCCTGGTGGGCATCGGCGGCGGAGTGTTGTTTGGTGGGCACACGCAGCTTGGCGTCCGCTCGGCGATGCTTGCCTCAACCTATGCGATTGCCGGCGTCGAGTTGTTGGTCACCATCGGCCATACCGTGCATACCTACCTGACCACCAGACAGGCCGGCGTTCGCAACCAAATCCGTTGGCTGATCTGGGGTCTGGCGGTCGGCACGACGCCCTGGCTGCTGTTTTACAACGTGGCCTTTATTGTCGTGGGCAAACCGCTGCTTCCGTTGGGCGCCGTGTTGGTGCCATTGATCTTGATTCCCATCGCGCTAATCTTTTCCATCGCCCGCTATGGCTTGATGGCTATCGACACCTTGATCAACCGCAGCCTGGTATATGGCGTTTTGACGCTGGTGCTGGTGACGGTCAATCTTGGCGTGGCGACCTTTTTGAGCGACGCCTGGTCGAAGGCCGGCGGCGAGAGCGGCGAGACGGTGATCGTGATCATTTCGACATTGGTGGCCGTGTTGACGTTTAGCGCGGTGCGCAAATGGCTTCAAGGTTGGATCGACCGCATCTTTTTCAGGGGGCGGTTGAATTTTGAAAATTTACTACGCGAAATGGGAGAGCGGCTCACCACCACCCTGGTGTTCGACAACCTGGCTACTTTGCTGACCGAGTACATTCCCACGCGGCTCGAACTGACCGGCGCATTCTTGTTTACCGTACAGCCTGCGCAAAGCGGCTTTGCGGCTCATCCACCCATTCCTTTTTCGCTCGAACAATGCCATCCATTTATCCAGCAGCTCAGGCAAGCGGGCAACCCGGTTGTGATCAGCCAATTTCGACCCGGCGCGCCGGCGTTGACACCCGCCATAGACGCGCTATCCCAGACCGGCATCGAGGTCTGCCTGCCGCTGCGCCGCGCCGAAAAATTGATCGGGGTCTATGCGTTGGGGCACAAAAAGAGCGGCGATCTCTATGACGACCGTGAACTGGATATTTTGATCTTGCTCGGACACCAAATTTCGGCGGCGCTGGAAAACACGCGCCTGTATCGCGAGATCGAAGAATACAACCGCACGTTGGAAAGCCAGGTTGAGGCGCGCACGCGCGCTTTGCGCGCGGCCAACAAGAAACTGGCCGATACAGCCTGGGATTTGGCCGAACAGCGCGCGCGTCTCGACGCCATTTTGCAAAACATTGCCGACGGGTTGGTGGTCACCGATCCAGACGACAAAATCGTGTTGAGCAATGCCGTGTTTGACAAAATCGTCGGCATCGGCGGAAACAAACTGCGCGGGCGGCCCCTCACAGAGATATTTCCCGGCCCCGAGCTCACGGACGTTGTGCTTCAAGCGCGCCGCCAACTCGACTATTCGTTCAGCGCCGAAGTGACCGTCGCTTCTGACCGGGTGTACAAGGCGTCGGCCTGCGCGTTGACTCAAGCGGGGACGCTGATCGGCGTGACGACGGTTTTGCGGGACATTACCCACGAAGTCGAAGTCGATCGGATGAAAACTGATTTTATTTCAACCGTGTCGCACGAGCTGCGCACGCCGCTGACCTCGGTGCTGGGGTTTGCCAAATTGATCCGGCGCAGTTTCCGCTCGGTCATCGCCCCACATATCCAGACCGATGACCGCAAAGTGCGACGCGCCGTGGATCGCGTGGACAAAAACCTGGAAATCATTGAAAGCGAAAGCCAACGTCTGACGCGCCTGATCAACGATGTGCTCGACATTGCCAAGATGGAAGCGGGCAAGATCGAATGGCGGTTGGTTCCGGTGCGTATGCAAGAGATCGTCGAGACCTCGGTCACGGCGACATCGGCGCTTTTGGCCGGCAAGCCCATCGACGTCAGCGTCGATTTGGAGCCGGAACTGCCCGTGGTCATTGCCGATTTCGACCGGATGATCCAGGTCGTTGCCAACCTCTTGTCGAACGCGATCAAGTTCACCGAGCAGGGCGCAATCAGCGTTCGCACCTGGCTGCTCAACCCCGGTGAAGAGATTGAAGCGCAGGGCACACGCGCCGAGGACACTGTGACCGGCTTGCCCACGTCCGTTCCCGTTCTGGCGATCAGCATCACCGATACCGGCATCGGCATTCAACCGGACGATTTGACCCAGGTTTTTGCGCGGTTCAAACAAGTCGGCGATGTGCTCACCGGCCGCCCGCGCGGAACCGGCCTGGGGCTGCCCATCTGCCGCGAGATTGTCGAGTATCACGGCGGTCGAATTTGGGTCGAGAGCACGCCGGGGCAGGGCAGTCGCTTTATCTTTACCTTGCCCGTCGAACGCGAGCTAGAGATCGCCGAACGACCGGCGGCCGCCCCGGCGCTGGAAACCAAACCGGAAATGGCCGGGCCGCTTGCGCTGCTCAGCAGCGACGGTCTGGCTCATCTGCGCGTCAATCGCGTGGACGAAATTCGGCAGCGCATTTCCGAGAATTTGCCGCAAGACCAGGCAGAACCATCGACCATTCTCATCGTCGATGACGAGCCAAACATTCGCCTCTTGCTCGATCAAGAATTGACCGACGCGGGGTACCGGGTCATCGAAGCAGCAGACGGGCTGGTGGCCGTCGAGATGGCGCGGAGCCAACAACCCGATTTGATCCTGCTCGACGTGATGATGCCCGGCTTGAGCGGCTTTGATGTGACCAGCGTTTTGAAAGCGGACGAACAAACCAAGCACATCCCCATCCTGATCTTGTCGATCATTGAGGACCGAGAGCGTGGTTTCCGTCTGGGCGCAGATGATTATCTCACCAAGCCGGTGCGCACCGAGCAGTTGTTGGATGCCGTTTCGGGGCTGCTGTACGGTTCAATGGCCGAACGCCGCGCCTTGGTGGTGCATCAAGACGAGTCGGTCGTCGAGGCGATCACGCGCGTGCTGCGCGAGCGCGGGTTTCAGGTGACGGCCGCTTATGATCCGCGCGGCGCCATCGAAAAGGCGCAAGAGATTCAACCCAATCTGGTCGTGCTCAATGCCATCTTGTCGCAGCTGGATGACTATAAGGTGCTCAAAGCCCTCAATTACACCCATTTTGCCAACCAGATGGACATCCTGGTTTTGGCCGGCAGCGAAGACGATCCCCCCACCGTTTGACGGGAATAGATGTTGGAAAAAACATTTCGGGTTTGACCAACCAAACTTGTACTCGCCCCTTGTGGACGGCTGGCTGGTGTGGGAACGAGGAAATGGATGAGCGGCAAAAGAAATGGGTGTGTTTCAAACGATTTGGGTGTCCGTAGCATCGCCCCTTGCGGGCGACCTACAAAGCAAATGAAACACACCCAAAAGAAATTGTGGTTGTGAAAACCGCCATCCTCCCCGCAGATGTGGGCGATGATAATTCACACACCTGCGGGAAGAAGGCTAGTCGAGGCTTGTGTAGGCCGGGTATTTGCCGGCTAGTGAGAGGCCGTCCAGTCGATCAGCAACCCCGAACCAACACGCTGACTGTCGCTGCCGTCGGCGTTGGCCAGGTGCAGCGTATAGCTGGCGCCGCTTGACACACTATAAGCCAGGCGCGTGCCATCTGGAGAAAACTTGGCCGTCTGGACACTTTTTTCCTCAAAGAGGACGTTTCCCTCTGCGTCCAAAACAAACAACACGGGCACCGATCCCTTACCTTCTTTGACCTTGATGATCACCCAGATACGTTGACCGGTGCGGGAAAACTGGCAGCCCATAAACCCGGTGCCCAGTTCTATATCGGTCAGGATTTCTTTTGGAGCATCCAGGTTGTCCGTGGAAACAAGTGTCACGCGCTGAGTGAGCTTTTTATTTTCGCCCTTGACGTTCATGCTGGTGAGCAGCCAGCTGTCATCGGCGGCCACACATCCCCAACCACCACTGCCGTCATTGCGCACCAACGTATCTTTATTGGTGTCAATGTTCCACAATGAAATATTGTCCTTTTCCCCCACGTCTTCGGCCACCATCCACAGACGGTCCCCGGGATATACTTTGATATCCTTGACATTGTGGAGCATGGATTTGACATCTTGGCCGTCTGCGCTAACCAGATAGAGCGATTCCTTGGGCGCGGTGCCGCCTGTCCACATCTCCCATTTGTTGTCCTTCATTATGGCAAAGATAAAGGGTGACTCTTCATACTCGATCGTCGCCGCGGCCATCTCGCCCGTGTTGCCGGGATACAGTGAGAAAACACCGTCTGAGGCAACATGGCGAACGTCTTGGCCGTCTATGGTTGCCACATAGAGGTCGGTCAAATCGCTGTCGATGGGGATCACCGAAAAGAACAGATGCTGTCCATCCAATGAGAAATCGGCTTCAATCCACTCGGCGTTCAGTACTAACGGGTAGGTTGTAACGCCATCCGGGCTGGCCAGATACAGGCTCATCCACCCTATCTCAGGCTGCGTCAGAATCAATGCACGTTGACCATCTGCCGAATACTTGGCCCAGCCATAGGCGATGTCGCCGGCCTGGATTTGGGTTTCGTTTTGCCCATCGCCATCGACAGCCCACAGAGTCACGTTGTTGCGCTCGTGACCACGGGCAAAGGTCAGCCGTCCCGAAGCGGGCAACTTGGCGGCCGCCGTCCAGTCGGGAGGTGGCGATCCTTCCAGGGGGGGAATTTGCGTCTCCGGCCGCCATGCCGCATCGGACAACTCGATGGTGGGCAAGTTCAGGAACGCAAAACTCGAAGCATCGAGCTGCCAGGATTTTTTGGGGTTGAACAGGTATTCGAGCGGCCCGGTGTATTTTTCCGTCAAGAAAGCGGTGACCCGACAACTGGCACAATGCGTGGCGCCAATGCCTACGCCGGCGGCTGGCAATTTTTCCCCACCGGGGACCCACAAAACACCATCATTGTGTGCAAGAGTGATGTCATTTCCACTAAAGTTGCGAAAGTGACCGTGGACCAAAACAAACTGATAGTCGGACTTGGGTGTCCAGGTCCTGGTGCCTTTTTTCACTTGCGCCGGCTGGCTGATCTTGCGGACGATGACTTGCCAGTCGCCGCTGGCCACCGGAACCCCGATCTGCGCCTGCACCTGTGGTGTAGGAGTACAAGTAGGGGTCGGGGTAGGGGTATAGGTGGGCGTATGGGTCGGCGTAGGGGTGGGCGTGTGAGTGGGTGTGGACGTTGCGGTCGAGGTCGCAGTCGGTGTGTAAGTGGGTGTCAGTGTCAGAGTCGGCGTTGGCGTTGGCGTTGGTTGAAGCATTTTGCAAGATAACGTCAACAGTGCGAGAACCAGGATGCAGACAATGGTGACAGTAGACTTTTTCATAGCATATTGCTCCTTGTGGCAGAAAAATGTGGAGAAAATAAAACCGGGGGACATGGAACACCAGGACTGTTCAACAGCGGTTGAAACCGCGCCTGGCGAGCCGTTGGCTGGTCGTCCACCTACGCGGACTAGGCCCCGCCGGCGGCGACTTGCACAAATTAGAATAAACAACCCGGCATAGAACACTACATCCTTGATCAAATTGTAACATAACCCGGGGCTTTCGTCAACGACTTTTTGCTCCATTTCATCGGCGTCGTATCTGGTGGCCGGGTATATCTGTTCAAAGCACGCTAAAATCTTTTGGGTTTCAAACGACTTGGGCGTCCCTGGCATAGCCCCTTGTGGGCGGGTGGAACAGCTGCTCCCGCCGGATCTGGCGATCCGGCGGCTGAACAAGCTGAACACGACCGGGTTCGCCATTTTGGGCCTGGATTTGGCAATCCAGGCCGAGCGCAAAGCGAGCGCCGGTACGTTTTTATGCGCTTATTGGCCTTTGAACCGCCGTTTTGGCGCCCAGCCAGTCAAGATACGATTGCCCGGGAGCGTCCGTAGCATAGCCCCTTGTGGACGGCTCATAGACGGATGGCTACAAGGCAGATGAAACATGCCCAAATTTTTTGCCCGCAAATGCAATACATGGTACAATCTTGACACTCGTCAACCGCAGCGAACGCCAAAATCGCAAAAAATAATGCAAGATATGCGATAATCCTGGCGTCCCTGGCGGTTGATCCTGGTTTTTCAGCCGAGTCATTATGTTCAAAGGAGAATCCAAATGCCACAATTCAAGATGAATCCCCCAACCAACCGGCTCGTTGGCGAGATGCCCAAGATCGGCATTCGCCCCACCATTGATGGCCGCCTGGGCGGCGTGCGCGAATCGCTCGAAGAACAGACGATGAATATGGCCAGGTCGGTGGCGCGGCTGTTCAGCGAGAATTTGCGCCATGCCAACGGTTTGCCCGTCGAGTGCGTCATTGCCGATACCATTGGCGGCGCGGCAGAATCGGCCAAGGCGGCCGAACTGTTTACCCAGCAAGGCGTTGGCGTCTCGTTGACCGTCACCCCCTGTTGGTGCTATGGCTCGGAGACGATGGATATGGATCCCCATACGCCCAAGGCAGTGTGGGGGTTCAACGGCACCGAGCGCCCCGGTGCAGTGTACCTGGCGGCGGTGCTCGCCGGGCACAATCAAAAAGGGCTGCCGGCATTTGGCATCTATGGCCGCGACGTGCAAGACTCGGACGATACCAGCATCCCCGATGACGTGAAAGAGAAATTGCTTCAATTCGCCAAGGCCGGCCTCGCCGTAGCGACGATGCGCGGCAAATCTTATCTGTCGATGGGCAGTGTGTCGATGGGAATTGCCGGCTCGATCGTCGACCCCAACTTGTTTGAGGAATACCTGGGCATGCGCGTCGAGTACGTCGATATGACCGAGTTTACGCGCCGCATCGACGAGCAAGTCTATGACCAGGCCGAGTACGAACGCGCGCTGGCCTTTGTCAAGGCCCATTACAAGCAAGGCCAAGATCACAACCCGCCCGAAATCCAACATAGCGACGCGCAAAAAGCCCAAGAGTGGGAATTTGTGGTCAAAATGGCAATGATCGCCCGCGATATGATGGTCGGCAACCCCCGGCTGGCCGAGTTGGGCTTTGGCGAGGAGGCGTTGGGGCACAACGCCATCGCCTCCGGGTTCCAGGGGCAACGCCAATGGACCGATCATTTTCCCAACGGGGATTTTTTAGAGGCGGTACTCAACTCTTCCTTTGACTGGAACGGCATCCGCGAGCCGTTCGTCGTCGCCACCGAGAACGATTGTCTCAACGGTTTGTGCATGTTGTTCGGCCATCTGCTGACCAACACGGCGCAGATTTTCGCCGATGTGCGCACCTATTGGAGTCCATCGGCGGTCAAGCGCGTCTCCGGCTATGACCTGACCGGTCTGGCCGAGGGGGGAATCATTCACCTGATCAACTCTGGCGCGGCCACGCTCGACGCCACCGGCGATCAAAAGATCGGCGATCAGGCGGCAATGAAGCCTTTCTGGGAGATCACCTCGGACGAAGCGGCGGCCTGTCTGAACTCGACCGAGTGGTACCCGGCCTCGGTGGGCTATTTCCGTGGCGGCGGGTTCTCTTCCGGCTTTTTGACCAGGGGCAAAATGCCGATGACGATGATGCGCCTCAATTTGATCAAGGGACTGGGCCCGGCGCTGCAAATCGCCGAGGGGTACACGGTCGATTTGCCGGCCGAGGTACACCAGGTGCTCAATGAACGCACCGACCCGACATGGCCGACACATTGGTTTGTGCCTCGCCTCACCGGCAGCGGCCCCTTTCGCGACGTGTACTCGGTGATGAACAACTGGGGCGCCAACCACGGCGCGTTGAGCTATGGTCACATCGGCGGGCAATTGATCACCCTGGCCGCGATGCTGCGCATCCCGGTTTATATGCACAACGTGCCGGAAGACAAGGTCTTTCGCCCCTCGGCGTGGACGGCGTTTGGCGCGATGGACCCGCTGGGCGCCGATTTTCGCGCCTGCAAAAATTTTGGGCCGCTGTACGGATAACCGCTATAGCGGTGGCGCTGATTGACCAACACCTTTTTTTTCTGTGCAGCAAATGTCCCGCGTTTCCGA
Organism: uncultured Anaerolineae bacterium; assembly: GCA_964481205.1. Classification (GTDB taxonomy): domain Bacteria; phylum Chloroflexota; class Anaerolineae; order JAFGEY01; family JAFGEY01; genus CAYRXM01. The sequence goes on from CAYZYE010000022.1 coordinate 14,759, forward strand.
AAACGCGGGACATTTTTCCAGGAGGCAAAAATGATCACCGGCGAGGGTACTTTGCTCTATTTCCCCGATCCAAACGGGCAAAGCTGGAAATTCACCTTACCGACCTGACGGCACGGATCAAATCGGCCCAAGCCAACCCATGGGCAGGACTAGAATTTTTTGTTTGACGCCGCGCGCGTCAGGGTTGACAAGGAAGCCGATTTAGCGGATAATAAAGATGAGGAATAGCGTTGCAATGGTCAACGCTGTTTTTTTATCGGCGAGTGGATCAATGGCTGTTGAAAACACGATGGAGGAAGGTTCAATGGCAACAGAATTTTTCAGCAATGACAAGCACCGGTGCATCCGCTTTGATGACCTGTCCGGCGAAGGGGAGGTACAGGCCAATCAGTACCTCATCATTCATGGGAAAAAGGGCATGCTGCTTGACCCGGGAGGCAACAAGCTGTTTTCCAGGCTGGTGGCCGAGGTATCATCGTTTGTACCGCCCCAGCAACTAGAGTACATTCTTCTCTCTCACCAGGACCCCGACGTGGGGGCCGGGTTGAATGGCTTTTTGTTGATCACAGAGGCCAAGATTTGTTTTCCCTCTCTCTGGCTGCGTTTTATCCCCTCTTTTTGCACCAAGAGTTTTGCCGAGGGGCGCGTGCTGTCTATACCGGACGGAGGGATGCGGATCGATCTCGGCGGCGCCGAGATGGCGCTTCTGCCGGCGCATTTCCTCCACTCGGCGGGTAATGTTCAAGTGTATGATACGGTGTCCAAGACATTGTTCACCGGAGATTTGGGAGCTTCGCTGCTGCCGGCGGATGATCAGTATCGCACCGTGACCGATTTTGAAGCGCACCTGCAATACATGGAAGACTTTCATCATCGCTACATGCCCTCTGAAAAGATATGCCGCCAATGGGCCAGGATGGTATGGCGGATGGACATTGAGCGGATCGCGCCGCAGCATGGGGCCATGTTCGAGGGGCAGGCGATGGTCAAGCGGTTCATTGATTGGGTGGCAAATCTCAAGTGTGGGGCGAGCCTCTTGTTAGAGCAAGATACGTACCGGCTTTTATGAGCGGCTCTGCTAAAAAAACCAGACCTGGCACGTCGCCTTAAAGATTGGAGGCAAGCGATTGTTGGCAGCTTGTGAATCCCGGGCCGAGTCATCACCGGCCGGCGGGTAAGTTCATCAGGAGCACTCAATGCACTGTCAATATACTCCATATGTCATCCCAATTGTCGTCGCTGCCGTTCTCTCTGGCGCGTTGACGCTCTGGGGGTGGCGACGCCGCCCCGCTCCGGGCGCACTCTGGTTCACCGCCATGATGTGCTCGGCCTGCTTTTGGGCGTCGTTCTATGTCCTCGAGATGGTCAGCGTGGACCTGCCGGCGACGCTCTTGTGGGCCAAGATGGAATACCTGGGCGGAGCCGTTGTCGTAGAATGGCTGGGCCTGGTATTGGCCTATACCGGTCAATACAAATGGCTAACCCGGCGTAACATTGCGCTGCTTTTTGTGATCCCGCTGATCACACTGGCGTTGGCCTGGACGAACGAGTATCACGAACTGATCTGGACGGACGTCGGGGTGACGACGGGCGTGCCTTTCAACGCGCTTAGCTTTACGCCGGGGATATGGTATTGGATCAACGCCGCCTATGCTTATGCGATCATTGTTCTCTGTACCATTCTCCTCGTGATCACCCTGGTTCGTTCGGCGCCGCCGTACCGGCAGCAGATCATCACACTGTTGACTTTTGCGCTGATCACCTGGCTGGGCAACATGGCCTACATCGTCGGGCTGACGCCATGGAAAATGGACATTACGCCGACCGCCTTTGCGTTGAGCGGTCTGGTGATCGCCTGGGGGCTGTTTCGCTACCGCATTCTGGATGTCGCGCCGGTGGCTCGCGGCGCGATCATTGAAAGCATGCGCGACGGCGTGATCGTACTGGACGCCCAAAACCGGGTGGTAGACCTCAACCCGGCAGCGCAAGCCCTACTCGGACATCAAGCGCCCAAGGTGGTTGGACAGCCCTTGACCCAATTTTTGACCGCCTGGCCCAACCTGACCAGGTTGTGCCAGAAAGCGCGGGATGGTCTCCGCACCGAGGTCGCATTGAATATCGGGGATGAAAAACGGCGCATTTTCGATCTGAGCGTTTCGCCCTTGCGCGGCCCGCGCGGGCAGCTGCACGGGCGGTTGATGACTTTGCACGACGTCACCGAACAAAAACAGATCGAGACCGAAACCAGGCTGCTTTTGACGCTGACCCAGAGCGTCAGCACGGCATCAGACTTGGGCGCGGCGCTGCACGCCGCGTTACGCTTGATCGTCGAACACACCGGATGGATCTTTGGCGAGGCCTGGCTGCCCAGCGCAGACGGCTCGGTGATGGAAAACGGCCGGGTGAGCTATTACCGTGACGGCGATCTGGACGCGCTGCAACAGTTCGACCAAATCAGCCACGAATTCACCTTTGTTCCAGGCGCGGGGATGCCGGGCCGTGTTTGGCGCTCTGGTCGACCAGAGTGGCAACAAGATATTTCCTCCCTCTCGATCCAGGTCTACCACCGCGTCCAGCACGGGATCGAGGCCGGCCTCAAGGCCGCATTGGGCGTCCCTGTTCTCGCTGGCGAACAGGTGCTGGCCGTATTGGCCTTTTACATGGCCGAACCACGGAGCAAAGATCAACACCTGGTAAGCCTGGTCACGGCCGTGGCCGCTCAACTGGGCACCGTGTTGCAAAACAAGCAGGCCGAGGAAACGATGCGCCTGCAAGCGGCAGCCCTGGACGCAGCCGCCAACGGCATCGTCATCACCGACCGCGCCGGCAAGATCAACTGGGTCAACGCGGCCTTTACCCGGCTGACCGGTTACACCTTTGAGGAAGCGGTGGCCCAGAATCCGCGCTTGTTGAAATCCGATCAGCACGAACTGGGTTTTTTCGAGCAGCTCTGGGAGACGATCCTGGCCGGAAAAGCCTGGCATGGTGAAATGGTCAATCGGCGCAAGGACGGCAGCACGTACATCGAGGAGCAAACCATCACCCCGGTGCGTGACAAGGCCGGCGAGATCGCGCATTTTGTCGCCATCAAGCAAGACATCACCGCGCGCAAGCGGGCCGAGTCGGCGCTGCGGGAGAACGAGGCGCGCTTCCGCTCGCTGACCCAATCGGCCCACGACGCCATCATTATCGCCGACGGCGAGGGGCGCATCTTGTTGTGGAACGGGGGGGCGCAAACCATCTTTGGCTATCGCGAACAAGAGACGCCGAACCTGTCCTTGACATTGTTGATGCCCGAACGTTACCGGGACGCGCACCAAAACGGAATGGCGCGGCTGCGTGCAACCGGCAAATCGCATGTCGCCGGCCGGCTGATCGAGTTGGAAGGATTGCGAAGGGATGGTCGCGAATTTCCACTCGCGGTGTCCATTTCATCCTGGGAGGCCGGAGGAGAGAGGTTTTTCGGCGCCATCATCCGCGACATCACCGAGCGTAAACAGGCGGAAGAAACTTTGCAGCGCTACGCCGCCGAGTTGGAAATACAAAACGCCGAGTTGGACGCCTTTGCCCATACCGTGGCCCACGACCTCAAGAACCCGTTGACCGCGATCATTGGCTACAGCGCTTTGCTGCAAGCCAAGCTGGCCGAATTGCCGGATGACAAAAAGCAGGACTTTGTACAAAAAATAGAGCAAAGCGGAAACAAGATGCGTAACATTATCGACGAACTGCTTTTGTTAGCCAGCGTACGCGAGATGGAAGAAATTGACGTCCAACCATTGGATATGCAACGCATTGTGGCCGAGGGACAAAAGCGTCTCGAATACATGCTCCGGGAATATCAAGCCGAAATCGTCACGCCGCATAGCTGGCCGGAGGCGTTGGGCTATGGCCCATGGGTCGAAGAGGTGTGGGTCAATTATATCAGCAACGCGCTCAAGTACGGCGGGCAGCCACCACGGATCGAGTTGGGGGCAACGGTCGAACCAGAGCGAGTGCGCTTTTGGGTGCGCGATAACGGCGCGGGTTTGACCCCTGTGGAACAGGCGCGGCTGTTCATGCCCTTTGAACGGCTCTATCAGGTCAGCGCCCAGGGACACGGGCTGGGACTGTCGATTGTACAACGCATTGTCAAGAGACTGGGCGGCCGGGTAGGCGTCGAAAGCACCAAGGGCCAGGGCAGCACATTTTATTTCACTTTGCCCCGCGCCCACAACAAAACAGAAAATGCAAATACGAACCAAACCATTCAAAGGAGCGCAAAATGATCCTGGATAAATTCTCACTGGCTGGTCAGGTGGGAATTGTCACCGGCGGCGGGCAAGGACTGGGCCAAGTCTTTTGTCACGCCTTTGCCCAAGCAGGCGCAGATGTGGTCGTCGCCGAGCTGAACCCCGAAACCGGACCGGTCACGGCACAAGAGATCGCCGCGACGGGCCGCCGGGCATTGTTTGTACAGACCGACGTCGCCGACCGGAGCAGTGTACAGGGCATGGTCGATGCCGCGCTGGCCGAGTTTGGCAAAATCGACTTTTTGATGAACAATGCCGGCATCGTCAAATGGGGTGAGGCGGAGAACGTCGGCGAGGCAGACTGGCAGGCCGTGATCGACGTCAATCTCAACGGCGTGTTCTATTGCAGTCAGGCCGTGGGGCGGCACATGATCGAGCGCAGAAAAGGCAGCATCATCAACATCGCCTCGATGTCGGGCTTGATCGTCAATTTTCCCCAGCGTCAGGCCTCGTACAATGCTTCCAAGGCCGCCGTGATCCACCTCTCCAAATCGCTGGCCGCCGAATGGGCGCAGTATGGCATCCGCGTCAACGCGATCTGTCCCGGCTATATGGGCACCGCTATGGCGCGCCCTTTTTTCGACGATCCCGCTTATGGCGGCAAGTGGATACCGGCGATCCCGATGCAGCGCCCCGGCCGGCCGGAAGAACTGGGGCCGTTGGCCGTCTTTTTGGCCGCCGAGGCGTCGAGCTATGTCACCGGTGCGGCCATCGTCATCGACGGCGGGTACACGGTATGGTAGCCAGAGGCGCAGCATGCTGCGCCTCTTTTTCTAGGCCGCTTTTTTGAGCAGTTTTTGCATCAGCTTGGAGCTGATCCGCGCGTAATGATCAAACTCCATCACAAAATTACCCCGCCCCTGCGTGCGTGAGCGCAAACTGGTGGCATAGCCAAACATCGTCGCCAGAGGCACGTGCGCGCGCACCGTTTGCGCCGCGCTGCCGCGCGGTTCGATGCCCAGCACCTTGGCGCGACGCATATTCAACTCGGACATAATGTCGCCCGTGTACGACTCTGGGGCGACGACCTCGACTTTCATCATCGGCTCCAACATCACCGGCGCGGCTCTGCGCATGCCATCCCTAAACGCCATCGCCGCCGCCATGCGAAAAGCCATGTCCGACGAGTCCACCTCGTGATGTTTGCCATCGACCACCGCGACTTTGACATCGACCACCGGGTGTCCAGAAAGCACGCCTTTTTGCATCGCGTCCTGAATGCCGGACTTGATCGCCGAGAGGTAGGTGCGGGGAATGCTCGATCCAACCAGCAAATCCTCGAACACAAAACCCGACCCCGGCGCCAGCGGCTCCATCTCGAACACCACATACGCAAATTGGCCGTGCCCGCCGGTCTGTTTGACCAGACGGCCCTCGCCGCGCACGGCGCGAGTGATCGTCTCGCAATAAGCCACCTGCGGCGCGCCGACATCGGCCATCACCTTGAATTCGCGCTTGAGGCGATCGACGACCACTTCGAGGTGCAGCTCGCCCATTCCGGCGATGACGGTTTCTTTGGTCTGCCCATCGTGGCGCACGTGGAGGGTGGGGTCTTCTTCAACCAGACGATGCAGCGCCATGCCCAACTTGTCCTGATCGGCCTTGGTGGTTGGCGCAATCGACAACTCGACCACCGGCGCGGGGAACGAAATGCGTTCCAGGGCGATCGGCCGTTCCGGCGCCGACATTGTTTCACCGGTGGTGACGCTCTTGAGTCCCAACACCGCGCCAATGTCGCCAGCGCGCACCTGATCGACCTCTTCACGGTGATCGGCGTGCATGCGCACCAGGCGGCCAACGCGCTCTTTGGCGCCGCTCAGGGCGTTGACGATCGTCTGTCCCCGGCGCACCGTGCCGGTGTACACGCGGAAATAAGCCAGCCGCCCCACATACGGGTCGGTGGCGATCTTGAACACCATCGCCACGGCCGGATCGTCGGCCTGGATGGGGCAAATGACATCCATATCGGTCTTGGGATCGATGCCCTGCACCGGGCCGCGCTCCAGCGGCGAAGGCAGGTAATCGATCACCGCATCGAGCAGCAGCTGCACACCCTTGTTTTTGAGCGCCGAGCCGAGAAAAACAGGCACCAGTTCGTTATTCAGCGTTGCACGGCGTAGCGCAGCGCGCAATTGTTCGGCTGGAATCTCTTGCTCGTCCAGGTACAATGTAGCGATCTCGTCGTCCAGATCGGCCAGCTTTTCGATCAATTGGTCGCGTCGCTGCCGCGCATCCTCGATGAGATGCTCGGGCACGAGATCGACAACTGGATTGGCGCCATCCTCATCGGCATAAAAAGTGGCGCGCATCTCGATCAGATCGACGATGCCGCGAAATTCGCGCTCTGCGCCGATGGGCATCTGCACAGCGGCCGGATTGGCGCCCAATCGCTCGACAATCGTATCGAGGACGTGCCAAAAATCGGCGCCCACGCGGTCCAGCTTGTTGACGAAACAAATGCGCGGCACCCCAAAACGATCCGCCTGGCGCCACACCGTCTCCGACTGCGGCTCGACGCCGGCCACGCCATCCAACACGACGATGCCGCCGTCGAGCACACGCAGCGAACGCTGCACCTCGGCGGTAAAGTCAATGTGTCCCGGCGTGTCGATCAGGTTGATCTGGTGATCGCGCCACGCGCAAGTGATCGCCGCGGCCTGGATGGTGATGCCGCGTTCCTGTTCTTGTGGCAGAAAATCTGTCACCGTCGTCCCCTCATCGACGTTGCCCAGACGGTGCGTGTTGCCGGTGTAAAACAAAACCCGCTCCGTCGTCGTCGTTTTGCCCGCGTCAATGTGGGCAATGATGCCAATGTTTCGCAATTTTTCGAGATGCTGCGTTGTATTCTGCTGTGATCCCATATCAAACTTTCCTTTTCTCCAAAACCTGGTCTCTGTCAGGCAACAATAGGCGGCTGTGTTTCTGGCGACGCATCTTTTGCATCGACCATCGACACAACCGCCTATGAACTCGCAAAGAATTGGCAACCAAATAACACAACCGCGTTGTTTGATCGCCGCAAAAGTTCCAGAATTCAAGTTATCCCAGCTTGCTCGGCTTGGCTTACCAAATCCAAGCCTTTTGTCCCAAAATTCGCCATATTTGGCAATCCGGCGAGAGCAACGTGGGATAATTATTTTCCTGGAAACGACCGATCCCGCACAAAAAACGGCGCGGCATCTCTCGCCAGCGCCAATGGGAGCAGATTATACTATAGAATGTCCGCCTTGTCAAAACTGGTCAAGGGCGAGATTTCGTGATAAAATAAAAGTCCAACGAACCACCCCCTGCGGTTGCCGGGAGTGCCGGCGACTTTGTCGGGGGAATCGAGCAAGGATACAATATGGCCGATCTGGTACCCTGTTTTCTCCGGGGATACGAAAACCTTTACCAAAGAGACCCCCATCAGGCAGCGCTGGCCTGGTTTGCCGAGGCCCGGTTTGGGCTGTTTATGCACTATGGACTGTACAGCCTCCTGGGACGCCGCGAGTGGGTGATGTACCGCGAGGCGATCCCGCTGGCCGAGTACGAGAAACTCCAGGGCCAGTTTACGGCGCACAACTTTGACGCCGATTTCATCACCGACCTCGCGCTGGCCGCCGAAATGCGTTACATCACCATCACCACGCGCCACCACGACAGTTTTTGCCTGTTCGACAGCCAGGTCTCCGACTATAACAGCGCGACCAGCGCCGCCGGGCGCGATCTGGTCGCCGAGTTGGCCGCGCAGTGCCGGCAAAAGGGACTGGGCTTGTTTTTCTACTATTCTTATGCCCTCGACTGGCGTCACCCCTACTTTTACCCGCGTCGCATCTTGGACATCGCCCGTCCCGACTATGCCACGCCGGAAACGCGCTACAAGTGGCAAAAGGACGAGGATTTTCAACGCTATATCGACTTTGTCCACGCCCAGGTGCGCGAGTTGTTGACCCACTATGGGCCGATTGCCGGGATGTGGTTTGACCCGATCATGGGCTATTATGCCCGCCCGGACTTGTTTCCGATCGCGGAAACATATACCCTGATTCGCCAACTCCAGCCGCAGGCGCTGATCGCCTTCAAGCAGGGCGCAAACGGCGACGAGGACTTTGCCTCGCCGGAGCGGCATGGTCATTCCCTCGCCGGCCGCGTGCGCGAACGCATTGGCGCCGAACAGGCCGAGGTCGCACAACGCGCCTGGGAAAAGAACAAGGACAAACACAACGAAATCTGCGACACGCTGCAACCGGGGGCCTGGGGCTACAGCCAGGCCGACGACGGCAGCCATCGCACGCCCGATCAGGCGATGCGCAGTCTGGCCGATGCGCACCGGCAAAAGTGCAACCTATTGCTCAACACCGGCCCCCTGCCCGACGGATCGATCCACGCCCAAGATGTGCAAACATTGCGCGAGGTCGGGCGACGCATTCGCCGGGACGGCTGGCCGATCCAGGAACATGCTGAAAAAATCGGCAGCGCACCCGCCGAGGTCGCCAAGAAATAAAACATCAAGAAATACCGTTTACATTCACAAGATAATCTCAACATTTTATTTTTCAACCGCGTTTTTATTCGTATGGCCGATCTCGTATGTGATTGGCCGCCACAGGAGAGTGATCATGTCTAACCGTACCAGAGTGTTTTTATCCGCGCTTGTTTTATTGATGATGCTATTGATTGCCTGCATAACAAAACCCGGCACGACCCCCGCGCCCACAGCGACGCCGACGACTGCGGCTCAAAACCCCACAGCCACGGCGACCCTGGTCAGCGCCACGGCAACGCCGTCGCCGACCAAAGTTGTGGCCTCCCCCACCGCAACGACGGTGCCCACCATCACCCCGGCTGTGTTCAGCCAACCTCCTTTGCCCGGCGGCGGCAGCAGCGCGCCCGTGCAAACCATTGTCGATGATGCCTGCGCTTCGTTGGTTGTAAACACAATGACCACACTGGAAGCCGCTTGCGGTAATCTGTCGGGCAGCAGCGTGTGCTTTGGGCACGCGCCTATTGCCGTTTATGCCGCTCCAGACATCTCTTTCAGCAAAACGGGCGACATTGTACCGCTAGAGATGATCAACACCATCCGCACCGGCCCGGCGAACGTGCCGGCCAACGAGTGGGGCACGGCGTTGGTGCGCATCCAGCCCGATCAGGCAGCGCCGGAGGATTATGCGCTGATCACAATGGTCGGCGACGTCACGCTGCACAAAGCAACCTCCGATGGTCGTTCACTGATCTTGCAAACCGGCGACGCCCAACCCACCTGCCCCGGCACGCCCAACAGCGCCATCATTCAAACGCCGTCCGGCATCACGGTGACGCTGACGATCAACGGGGTTGATCTAGAGATGAACGGAGCCGTTGTTGTGATTCGGGCGACGCCCAACGGAGAAATGTGGGTCATGGTGCTCTCTGGCACCGTCATTGTCACCGCGCAAGGGGGCAGCCAGACGGTGATCATTGGGCAAATGACGATCATTTTGCTGGGAGGCGACATCGGTCTCATTGCCATTGGCCTGCCCGCGTTCCCCATCGCGTTCGATTTCTCGCTGATCCGGTTCATTCCGTTTTACGTGGGCGTAGACCTGGTCACCATCCCCGCCAACCAACGTTGGACGCCGACCAACATCCAGCTCCAGGCAGGGCAGTCTTTTATCGTCATTGCTTCTGGACTGGTAAAAACCATCGACTATATGCCCTGGTCATCGCCGGCCGGACACCCACCTTCTGACTGTGCGGCCGCAGGACGCACCGATTGGGGCGATTGCAAATGTCGTACTTTGCCCGAATGGGGCACATGCAGTCTGGATGGGTTTGCCACAATGGCTTTGGTGGCTCGTGTCGGCGAGGGCGCGCCGTTGCTCATTGGCTCCGGCGGCGTGTTTACCGCCAGAAACAGCGGCGTCTTGCAGTTGGGCCCCAACGACAACACTTTTGAGGACAATGTCGGCGCGTTCCGCGCCATTGTCGTTGCCGTAAACCTGGGCCAATAGTTGCACGATCGCGCCAAAACGTATAACGGGCCGATGACAGCCGTATCGAGATAGTGTTTTGAGGCGTTTGACGTTCCTACATAGAACGCACGGGGAATGAGGCGTACAAAACGATGAAACTGGGCGGCAAACAAGTTGGCCTTTTATACGTCTCGATGGCCGTGCTCTCTTTTTCAATCAGCCCGGTGTTCATTCGCTGGGCCGATGCACTGTCGCCGTTTCTGGTCACAGCTTTGCGCATGCTGATCGGATCGGCGACGGTGTTTCTGATCGGCCTCTTGCGGGGACAGAGACCGCGCTTTGAGCGCCATGATTGGCCGCGTTTTGCCCGGTGGGGACTGGTTGCCGCCCTCCATTTCATGTTTTACGTCGCCTCGCTCGGCTATACCACCGTTGCGCACTCGCTGGCGCTGGTCTACACTTCACCGATTTGGGTATCGCTGTTTAGCCGCCTGTTGAATCACGAACCGCTGCCCAAAAACAAGTGGATCGGCATCGCCGTGACGATCATCGGCATGGGCGTCCTGTCGGGGTTTGAACCGGCCTGGACGCGGCGGATGCTATTTGGCGATCTCATGGCCGTCGGTTCGGCGATCGCCTTTGGCGTCTATTCGGCCACCGGGCGCGCGCAACGCGAACGGTATTCCCTCTGGACATATACCAGCGGCGTGTATGGCATGGCCGGGCTGTGGCTGCTGCCCCTGGCGATCCCAACCTGGCAAGTGCCCGCGCAACCCGGACTGCCGCTGCTGTCGGTCCTGATCCTGGGCGTTTTGCCGCTCGGCATCGGCCACACCCTCTACAACGCGGCGCTGCGTCGCACCCATCCCACTCTGGTCAACGTCATCGCCACGCAAGAGGTGACAGGCGGCATTTTACTCAGTTGGTGGCTGCTGGCCGAGACGCCCACGCTCAACGCCGTGGTCGGCGCGGCGATCATGCTCGCCGGCGTGATCCAGGTGATCGTTTAGGAATGCGCAGAAAACCAAACGCCCCATTCCACTCGACCTGGATTTGGCAACCCAGGCCCAAAATGGCGAGACCGGTCGCATTCAAAAAACCAGCGCCGCGTCAGGCGAGGACGGGCGTTTCGTCATCTGCACCCTGCCGGGCCTGTTGTTCTCGAAGCCGCTCCATCTCTTCGAGCGTCATCACGCTGCCTTCCTCGGCCAGATCGACGTACAAGACGCCGTTCAGGTGATCGATCTCGTGCAAAAACGCGCGCGCAAAAAACCCCGTCGCCTTGACGCGAAACGGCTTGCCGCGCAAATCCTGCCCTTCAATGATCGCCGCTACCGGGCGCTCGACCAGGCCGATATACCCCGCAACCGATAGACACCCTTCTTGTCCTACCTCGGTCTCCCGGCTCGTTTTGATCGGCTTGGGATTACAGACGATAAATCGCTCGCCGGGATGCACATAGCCTTCTTCATCGGGCATTTCAACCACAATCACGCGCGCCAGCACACCAATTTGCGGCGCAGCCAGCCCGACGCCCTGCGCGGCATGCATCGTCTCGACCAGATCATCGGCCAGTTCGGCCAACCTGGCGTCAAAGCGCGTCACCTTGATGCTGCGCTTGCGCAGCGTCGGGTGCCCAATTTGTAAAACCTGGCAAACTGTCATCTTGATATTCTCATCTCATTACCGCCCGCCGGCCGTCAAATCGACCCGGCGCGCAGTTGGCCCAAATCGCAAAAACGCAGATACTCGGTCGTGGCTGCATCCAAATTTGAATAATATCCTCGATATTCAGCCGGTAACAATAATGCAAGTTGATACATAATTTCATCGACCATCTTTTGCCGGATCTCCCGCGTGACTTTGACCCCGTGCGCATCCAGGTAGAACGGCCGGCCGACAACGATGTCAAAATCGGTGCGGCGCAGACGGCGCAAATTCTCATCCAACTTTTCACCGCCATAATGAGCGACCGGCAAAAATGGCGCGCCGCTGCGCAGGCCCATAATGATCACCCCGGAACGCGCGCGGCGCATCTTGCCATCATAGCTGCGCGTCCCCTCGGGCGCGACGGCGACAATGTACCTCGCTTGCAGCCTCTCGAGCACGCGGCGCAGCGCGCCCAGGTCCGGCTCGCCGCGATGCACCGGAATCCCCTCCCACAACTCGAACAAAAACCGGGTCACGGGTTTTTCCCAAAATTCGGCCTTGGAAAACCCGGTGAGCTTGCGCGGCAACAGATGCGTGTACAGCAGCGGCGCTTCGAGAAACGTGATGTGATTGGAGACCATAATCAGCGGCCCCTGGGCCGGCACCAGACGCAGCGCCTCATCATGAACGCGGCAGCAGATACGAATCAGCCTCTTGATGGTCGAATTGACAGCCCAACCGACGAACGATGCCATGTCTGTCCTCCTATCTCGAATGTACGACGACGCCATCTATTATACCACATTCAGGCCATATTGTTGAAGTCGAGTCCCAGGCCAACCGGCGTTTGACGTTTGCTCTAAAAAATGCTTTGGGGTAAAATGAACCAACCCATTGACTGAATCTAACCTCAAAGGAGATATGTGATGAAACTCTGGTATGAATCTGGCGGCCTGTCACCTGACCTGACCCGCGCGCTGGCCGTATTGAGCGCCGAATACCCGCTGACGGGCAAACAAGTGCCCGGCGCGGCCAAACTCGTGTTTGTCCCAACCGATCAATCCGGCGCCGGCCGGGTCACGGCCCAAGCCAACGAGGTGCAAATCACCTTTGGCTCGATCACGCAAGCCTGTCGCGGCCTGGGGCTGGCGCTTGGCCTGCCCCAAGACGCCGCCGGCGAGTGGAGCGAAGAATGCGCATTCGAGACGATGGGGCTGATGCTCGATTGCTCGCGCAATGCGGTAATGACGGTCGATTACATCAAAAAGTGGCTGCGCCGGATGGCCCTCAGCGGCTACAACATGTTAATGTTGTACACCGAAGATACTTACCAACTGCCCGGCGAACCGTTGTTTGGCTATGGGCGCGGCGCGTACACCCGGCAAGAGATCCAAGAGATCGATGACTATGCGAACGCATTGGGCATCGAGGTCATCCCCTGCATCCAGGCGCTCGGCCACCTGGAACAAATCCTCAAATGGCGACACGCATACGGCCCGGTCCGCGACACCGGCAGCGTCTTGCTCGTCGATGAACCGCAAAGCTATGATCTGATCCTCAAAATGGTGCAATTTTGGAGCAAAGCCGTGCGCAGTCGCCGCATCCACATCGGCATGGACGAAACGCACGATCTGGGACGCGGGCGCTATATGGATTTATTTGGCTACAAGCGCGGTTTTGACATTTTTAACGAACATTTGTCCAAAGTGGTTGATCTTTGCCGCGCCGAGGGGCTGCAACCCATGATCTGGTCCGATATGTATTTCCGTATGGGCAGCAAGAGCGGCGGTTATTACGACATGAACAGCCGGATCCCCGCCGATGTCTCGGCGGCGATCCCCCGGCAGACACAGTTGGTCTATTGGGACTATTATCACACCGACGAGGGCTTTTACCGCGAGTGGATCAAGCGGCACCGCGAGCTGGGCTTTGAGCCGATTATGGCCTCCGGCGTCTGGAGTTGGGGACGGTTCGTGTACTCGCACGTCTATACCACGCAAACCGTCTTACCTTGCGTGCGCGCCTGCCTGCAAGAAGGCGTCAAAGAACTGTGCTTTACCATGTGGAAAGACGACGGCGGCGCGGTCGATTTTGAATCATCTTGGGCCGGCGTGCTGTACGCCGCCGAAGCGGCCTATGGCAACGGTCAGGTCGACGAAAATCGGTGGGGCGCGCGGTTTGAAAGCGTGTGTCAGGCCAACCTGGACGCCAACCTCGCCACCGCCCAGATCGACGTCTCGGAACGGTACGGCGACGAAATCAATGCGCGCCTGCTGCTGTGGGACGACCCGCTGCTGGGGCTGTATCGCCGCTCCCTGCTGGCGCGCGACACGTGGGCCGATTTTGACCTGACCGGTTACTATGCCGATCTGTCCAAGAAACTGGCGCACCTGGCAAAGCAAGACGCCGGCGGCGCGGGCGATCTCGAATTTGCCGCCCAGTTGGCCGAAACACTGTCGCTCAAGAGCAACATCTATGATCAAATCACAGCGGCCTATGCCGGACATGACCGCGAAACCCTCGCCGACCTGACCGCCAGCGCGATCCCGGCCTTGATCTCGGATGTCAAAACGTTGTGGACGCTACACCGCCAGGTGTGGATGTCACAAAACAAGGCTTTTGGCTTTGAGGTGCAGTGCGTGCGCTACGGCGGGCTGCTGCTGCGGTTGGAAGAAATTGCCTTGCGCGTGCAACAGTATCTCGACGGCGAGATCGAACAGATCGAGGAACTGGAAGTGCCGCTTGAGCCGCTGGCCGAGCGCATGGGGCGGTACCGGTCTGTTGCAACCGCATCGTCGATCCTGTAGGCCAAACCTGGATTAGTTCAATCTTGTCGAGGAGTACATTGCTTTTACCGGCCATCGAAACCTGGAAACAATGGGGGGCAATGTTTACCAGTGTCCCCCATTGGACGCCCGCCGTGCAAGAAATCTGTCGTCGGACGGGCATCTCTGCCCGGCACATCGAGGCGGGGTACCCGGGCACCAACGCCGTCTTTGTGCTCGACCAAACCTATGTGGTCAAGATTTACGCGCCCTTTTGTCACGCCGATTTCGAACTAGAGCGCGCATTGTACCCCATCGTGAGTGAACACACCCGCATCCCCTCGCCACGACTGCTGGCGCAGGGGGTGTTGGTCGATGCGATCCGCTGGCCGTACATTGTGATGGATTACAAACCCGGTCAGCCAATTCGAGAGGTCAGACCCCGGCTTGGCGCGGACGACCTGCTCGACCTGGCCTCGACCCTGGGCGCGATGGTGCGCCAGCTCCATCAAATCCCATTGCGCCGGTTGGCCCGCGTGCGTCATGCGCGGGACGAGTGGGCGGTCTGGCGACAATTGCGCATGAAGCGCTGCATTGACGAGTTGCGCCGCGAGGACGGGCTGCCGGCGCAGCTACTAGACGAAATCGACGCATTTTTGCGTTCACAGACATGGGAGCAAGACGCGCGCATGGTGTTGGTCAACGGCGATCTGACCGAGGATCACATCTTGATGGAAAAGCACGCCGGCCGGTGGCGCATCTCTGGCTTGCTCGATTTTGCCGATGCGCTGATCGCTCCGCGAGAATACGAGTGGATTGCGCTATGGTTTGGGGCGCTGGAAAGCCACGCCGGGGAATTACAGGCCTTTATGCGCGGCTATGATCCCAACCTCTCCCTCGACGACGCTTTTTTTCATCGCGCACTGGCCTTTACTTTTCTGCATCAATTTGGCGCCGGGATCATTGCCACGACGCTCGAACGGCTGGGACGCCCACGGGTGCGGTCGCTGCCGGAACTGTCCGAGATATTGTGGGGTTTTAGCGCCAGTTGGTGAAAATTTGCGCTAATTTGCGTATGCCTGCGCTTCGGTCGCTCGCCGCGGCCGGTTGGCTAGAGCAGCTTTGGAGAGGAGAAAACGATGCCTTTTGTTTTGTCATTGCTGTTGGCCGGGCTGAGTTTGATTGCCCTGATCGTGGGCGGCGTTTTGACGCTCATCTTGTCCGGTCAGACGACCCATCGCCACGGGGCGGATGTCGGGGCTGAAATCATGGGCGGTCAAGACGACGACGACGTGGATGGCGCGGTTGTCGTCCAGCGTTCCTTTTTTGTGGGCCGCGCTGCCGCCGTCAACCGGCACGCCACCATCGACTTGGCCGAGGTGAAACAGCAACTTGCCGCCGGCAACTGCCTGTCAATGATCCCGGCGCTGCTGGCGATCGGCGGATTTGCCGGGGTGCTCTTTTTTGGCGCGTTGGCCGCATTGTTGGGGATACCCGGCATCGTGAGCGGCGTGGCGATGCTCATGGCGCTGTACACCCTCGTGCGCATGGGAATCGCCTTTATCCGCGCCTGACACCCCGCTCATAGTGACCCAAGGAAACGTTTTTTGTCTTACGTCTCGCGTTCCACAAAACCGATCCGTGTAACCCTGGCCTTGTCGATCGTCCTGCTCGCTTTTATCTTGCGCGTCCGCCTCCTGGCCGAAATTCCCACCTGCCTGGAATATGACGAGGCGGCCAACGTCATCCTCGCCGCCGAGATTGCCC
>CAYZYE010000023.1:0-29280 GCA_964481205.1 uncultured Anaerolineae bacterium
CCCCGCGCGCTCGGCTTCCCGGTGCTCAACCCGTGGTACATCATTATGGCCGAGGACACGGTGAGTAGCTATGAGCGCAACCCGTACTATTTCAAGATCGACGCCGAAGGCAACCAGCTGCCCTACATTGACAAAATTCACTCCGATGTCGTCGCCGACGTAGAAATGTCGCAGCTCAAGGTGTTGGCTGGCGAAGTGGACTTTTTGCGCGAAGACGCCACGCTCGACAACCTGGCGCTGTACAAGGAAAACGAGGACAAGGGCGGCTATCGCATCCAACTGCTCGACATGCATGTCTCGCCGGCCGACGTCACGATCAACCAGACCTACGATGACCCCACCTGGAAATCGGTTGTGCAAGACGCGCGCTTTCGCAAGGCGCTCTCGTTGGCTACCGACCGCGAGTCGATCATTGACGCCATTTACTTTGGCTTTGCCGAGTACCCCGAGTCGGTACCCAGCGAATATGACCCCGACGCGGCAAACGCGCTGCTGGACGAGATCGGTATGACCGAACGCGACGCCGAAGGCTTCCGTCTGGCGCCGGACGGCAAACCGTTCGACATCCCCTTTGAGGTCTCAATGGACGCCTCGGACATCGTCCCGGTGACCGAAATGCTCGCCGAGAACTATAAAGAGGTTGGGATCAATGCCTCGCTCAAAGTACTCGAAGGGTCGCTGCGCGGCGAGCGCGAAAACGCCAACGAACTGCACGCCCGGGTGCGCTGGCATCACTTCCCCGAACTATGGTGGGGCGCGCTGTGGGACGCCAATCCGTACTCTTGGGGACACACCTGGAACACCTGGCTGAACAGCAACGGCGAGTCGGGCGACGAGCCGCCGCAAGAGGTCAAGGACTTTATGGACCTGGTGAACAAATCGATCGTCGTCGACGGCGAAGCGCGCGAGCAGGCCATCGCCGCGTGGAAGAAAATGATGTACGACAATGTGTACGTCATTGTCACCGTTGAGCATGTCAAATACCCGATGATCGTCAACAAAAAACTGCGCAACATTCCAACCGCCGGGTTTGCCATCGCCGCCAACTTTGCGATGGAACAAGTATACTATGAAGCATAAAACGCTGTTGTAAATACAGCCGAGTAGGGGCGGGCCTCAAGCTCGCCCCTACAATCTCTGAACGACCGACAACGATAGACCTGTTACCTCGAATGATGTTACCGAACATCGGCGCAAAACATTGGCGGGAGGATTTTGATGCTGAACTATATCATTTACCGTCTCTTTCAACTTGTCCCTTTGCTGGCGGTGATCTCGGTCCTCACCTTTGCAATCATTGAACTCCCCCCCGGCGATTACTTGAGCACCTACATTATCCGCCTGGAACAATCTGGCACCAAAGTCTCTGAGGAAGAGATCGCCAGACTGAACGACGAGTACGGCCTGGACAAACCACTCTATTGGCGTTACCTGTGGTGGATGTGGAAAATCCTCAGTCGCGGCGACTTTGGCCGCTCTTTTGATTGGGGCAAACCGGTCAGCGAAGTGATTGGCGAACGACTCGCTCTGACGATGGTCATCTCGTTTTCCTCACTGATCTTTGTATGGGCAACGGCGATCCCAATCGGCATCTATGCCGCCACGCACCAGTATTCATTCCTGGACTACTTTTTCACCTTGCTGGGCTTTATCGGCATGGCCGTGCCCGGCTTTTTGTTGGCCCTGGTGCTCATGTACCTGGCGATCACCAAGTTTGGCCTGGCCGTAACCGGGCTTTTCTCACCCGAATACGCAGAGGCGCCGTGGAGCTGGGCCAAAATTATGGACATGATGAAGCGCATTTGGCTGCCGGTGATCATCATCGGCATCAATGGCACCGCCGGGCTGATCCGCGTCATGCGCGGCACGCTGCTCGACGAGCTGCGCAAACCCTATGTCACCACCGCGCGCGCCAAAGGCATCTCGGAGCGCAAACTGTTGTGGAAATACCCGGTGCGCATCGCCACCAGCCCAATGATCAGCACCATCGGCTGGCTGCTACCCAGCCTGGTCTCCGGGTCGGGGATCGTGGCCATCGTCTTGAACCTGCCGACGACCGGCCCGGTGCTTTTGAGGGCGCTGATGTCGCAGGATATGTACCTGGCCGGAAGTTTCGTCATGATCTTGAGCACCCTGACCGTGATCGGCACCGTGATCTCGGATATTTTGCTGACCTGGAGCGATCCACGCATTCGATACGAGGCGATAGGAAAATGAGTCTGTTGAGCAGTAAGAAACCATCTGAAGACGAACGCTACTTTCAAGCATCGCAATGGCAACTGACCTGGTGGAAATTCCAAAAGCACAAGATGGCAATGATCGGCGGCGTGGTGATCATTTTTCTCTACATTTTTGTCATCTTTTGCGAGTTCATCAGCCCTTACACACCGACGACGCGCTTTCGCAAGTACTTGTACGTCAACCCGCAAAAGATGCACTTTGTCCATCCCGAAACGGGATTCAGGCTGCGGCCATTTCTTTACGCCACAAGTCGAGAAACAGATCCCGATACCTTTCGTCGCTATTTTGTCGAGGACCAGTCCAAGACTTTTGACATCCGCTTTTTAGTGCATGGCGAACCGTACAAATTTTGGGGCATTTGGGAAACAGACATCCATCTCTTTGGCGTCGATGATAACGGCCCGCTCTTTTTGATGGGCACCGATCGCCTGGGACGCGACCTGTTCACGCGCGTCATTTACGGCGCGCGCATCTCGTTGTCCATTGGACTGGTCGGCATCGCCATCACCTTTGCCCTGGGCCTATTTTTGGGGGGCTTGTCGGGCTATTTGGGAGGTATCGTCGATACGATGATCCAGCGCGCGATCGACCTGCTGATCTCGATCCCCCACCTGCCGTTGTGGATGGCCCTGGCCGCGGCGCTGCCGCGAGACTGGCCGCCGCTGCGCATCTATTTCGGCATCGTCATCTTGCTCTCGATCATCGGCTGGACGGGGTTGGCTCGCGTGGTACGTGGCAAACTGCTCTCCTTGCGCGAAGAGGATTTCGTCATCGCCGCCCGGCTGGCCGGCTCGAACGACCTGCGAATCATCATCCGCCATTTGCTGCCTTCCTTTTTCAGCTATATCATCGTTTCACTGACAATGTCCGTGCCCGGTATGATTCTCGGCGAAACCTCGTTGAGCTTTTTGGGCCTGGGCCTCCAACCGCCGATCGTCAGTTGGGGCGTGCTCCTTCAAGATGCGCAAAATGTGGCCTCTGTGGCTCACTATTCCTGGTTGCTGCTCCCATGCTTTTTCGTCATTGCCACCGTCTTGGCCTTTAACTTTTTGGGCGATGGGTTGCGCGACGCCGCCGACCCCTATGTGAGATAAACGACCAGATTGGCCCAATCTTCAAAATTGGACCAATCTGAGGAGTAAAAACGATGCACAATGAAACAATGTCTCCACGCGAGCGGGTGCGCCTCGCGCTCGATCACCGTGAGCCGGACCGAATGCCGATTGACCTGGGCGGTTTCCAAACCGGCATCCACCGGCTGGCCTACGAAAACCTGATCAAATACCTGGGGCTAGACGAGACCCCGCCCATCCTCGACCCGGTACAACAACTCGTCGCGCCATCCGAAGCGGTGCTCGACAAATTTCATTGTGATTTCCGCTACATCGGCGCCGGCGCACCGCAAGGTTTCGACGGCGCGATCAAACACAACGTGCGCGAGGGCCGGCTGTGGCACGACTTGACCGATGAATTTGGCGTGGTCTGGTCAATGCCGGACGACCAGGGACTGTACATGGACATCTCGCACCACCCCCTGGCCGAAGCGACGATCGCCGATCTGGCAGCCTATCCATTTCCAGATGGCCGCGATCCGACCCGATTTGCCGGGCTGCGAGACAAAGCGTTGGCAATGCGCGAACAGACGCCCTATGCCCTGTCGAGCACGATCTGCGGCGTGACCTATGAAGTTTGCTGGTACATGCGCGGCCTGGAACGCTGGTTCATGGACATGATCGAGAACCCGGCCTTTTGCGAAGCGCTGCTCGATCGCGTCTCGCAGTTTTGGGTAGACTGGATGAACGGCTTTTTGAACCAGGTCGGCGACTTGTTGGACGTAGTCATGATCGGCGATGATTTGGCCGGGCAGCCTGGGCCGCTCTTTTCGCCCCGTTTCTACCGCCAGGTCGTGCGCCCGCGCCAACAGCGGGTGATCGACGCGATCAAAAAGCGCTCCTCGGCCAAAATCTGGTACCACACCTGCGGCGACTGCGCCGAATACATCCCCGATTTCATCGAGATGGGAATCGACATCCTCAACCCCGTCCAGATCAGCACGCCGGGCATGGATCCACAACAGCTCAAAGACAAATGGGGCAAAAACATTGTCTTTTGGGGCGGCGGCATCGACTCGCAGCACATTCTACCTTTTGCCACACCAGAGCAAGTCAGAGCCGAGGTCAAAAAGAATGTCGAAATATTCAAACCCGGCGGCGGCTATGTCTTTAACAACGTCCACAACATCCAGGCCGGGGTACCGCCCGAAAACATTATCGCCTTGTACCAGGCCGCCTACGAATTTGGATTTTACAGGGACGAACAAGACGCCGGACACCCTGACGCCATCTGAACCGGAAAACACGCTCAAAACGGCCCGTACCCAATGGCCGCAGCAAGCCACAAAAAAGCCACCGAGACAACCACGACCGCCGCCCACAACTTCCACGTCCACCTGATCCATTGCCCATAACTAATCGTGGTTAGTCCCAAAACAATCAACAACACCGGATTGGTCGGATAGATCATGTTCGAAAACCCGTCGCCAAAACAGTACGCCGTCACCGTCACCTGCCGCGTCACACCAACCAGATCGGCCAGCGGCAGCAAAATGGGCATAATCAAAAACGCCTTGGCCGAAGCCGAACCGACGAAAAACTCGATCCCCAGCGCCAGCGCGTAGACGAGCAAAGCCGCCAACAATGGGCTGGCGCCCGCAAACCACATCGACGCGGCGTGCAGCAACGTATCCATCATTCCCCCGTGAGCAACAATGTGCTTGACACTGGCCGCCATCAAGATCAAGGGAATGCCCGGCGCGATGCCGCCCGCCCCGGCGCCCAGCGCGCGCCACAGCGACTTGCCGCGCACCCCGGCCAGCATCCCGGCCCCCACCCCGCCGGCAAGAAACATCAGCCCCACCAGCGGCAGCGCAAAATCAGAGACCGCGGGCACAAGCGGGCCGCTGACCAAAACCAACACAATCAACAACACAAAACATCCAAACCAAACCACCGCCCGCCCCGGCAACGCGCGATCCGCCGCCAACGCATCGACCCCGGCGCCAGACGCCGGCGCGCGCTGCCGCTCGACGCGCCGCGCATAACCCACCAAAAACAGTGTAAAAATAACATACACGACGATAAAAAACAAAACCCGCAGCCAGGCCCCAGAAAAAAGCGGCAACTCGGCGATCTGTTGCGCCACGCCGATGCTGAACGGATTCATCACCGCCGCCGAAAATCCCATATTCGCGGCCAGCACACTCATCCCCAGGCCAACCAACGTGTCCCAACCCATCAAATGCGCCAGCGCGACCATCAATGGCAGCAGCGGCACGACCTCTTCAAAAATGCCCAAAAACGCGCCGACAAACATGAACAAAAACGAAATAATCAACAACAAGGCGTATTTGCGATCGCCAAACCGCCTCACCACCCGCCCGACCACAGCATGCAAAATACCGCTCTGCTCCAACACCGCCACCGCGCTACCGACCATCAACAAAAAAGCGATAATGACCGCGATCACCGGGCCATCATCGCCCCACAGCACCTCAACCGGCGCCGTCGCCCAACGCCAGATCGGATAATGAGGGCGGTCGATGTAAACAAACGATTCAGGATCGACGACCTCGCGCCCATCCTGCACCACACGATCATACCGCCCCGCCGGAACGATCAACGTCAACACGCCGGCCGCAACCATCAACACGGCCAAAATAACCAACGACTGCACAAACGCCTTGCGCCCGATCCGCACCCCCGATTTTTGCTCCATTGCCCCCTCCTTGAACACGAGTGTACCCAATTTTCCAGATTTGACAAACCGCCGAAAATCGGATACAATCCATTCCATCATCAAACAAGAGTTTGTTCATGAATTGCATCGTTATGATTAATGTTTTTGCGTTCAACATGATTGCCTTTTCTAAAAAGCCGGGCCGCTAGGTCCGGGAATTCTTGTTTGCAGCAGCGCAACCAACCGGCCCTAGGAAAACCCTGAGGTCGGTTTTTATTTGCCAGCACAGGCTGCCCAAACCATCTGAAACACACCTTCAGGACAAACTGAAAATGACCTGCCCTCTGCACGCCGAAAAAAAAGACCGGGTTTCCGCTCCACGGGGACTGACCAAACCGGGCACCCTGCGAAACCCCCAAGCGCCCAAAGCCAAGCGCATCGCCAAGCCGGACCCCGGGTCGGGTTAGCTGCGTTTGCACCAACGAAGGAGCCAAAGGCCAGCTTGCGACCAAAACCACAAGCCGGCCTTTTTGTTTACCCTGACGAAAAAAAGGAGCCTCTATGCCGCTGGACAATTTCCAGATCATCGAATCAACACTGCGCGAAGGCGAGCAATTTGTCGGCGCCGGGTTCAGCACCGCGCAAAAGGTCGAGATCGCCCGCCTGCTCGACGACTTTGGCGTGGAATGCCTGGAACTGACCTCGCCGCTGGCCTCACCGCAGAGCAGCAAAGACATTACCACCATCGTCAAACTGGGCCTCAAAGCCAAAATCCTCACCCACACCCGCTGCACCATCGACGACGCCAAACGCGCCATCGACACCGGCGTCGACGGCGTGGACGTGGTCATCGGCGCCTCATCGATCCTGCGCCGTTTTAGCCACGGCAAAGAGATCGACGAAATCGTCGAAATGGCCCAGGCGGTGGTCGAATACGTGCGCAGCCAGAATATCCAGGTACGCTTTAGCACCGAAGACTCGTTCCGCAGCGAAAAAAAAGACCTCTTGCGCATCTACCAGGCCGTCGATCAGATCGGCGTCAACCGCGTCGGCATCGCCGACACCGTCGGCGTGGCCACACCGCGCCAGGTCTACGAGATCGTCAGCGACCTGCGCCGGCGGGTTCACTGCGACATTGAATTTCACGGTCACAACGATTCGGGCTGCGCCATTGCCAACGCCTTTGAAGCCCTCGACGCCGGCGCGACCCACGTCGACACATCGGTACTGGGCATCGGCGAACGCAACGGCATCACCCCCTTGGGCGGGCTGATCGCACGTCTCTATTCGTACAACCGCGAACTGACCTCTAAATATCATCTGCCGCTGCTGCGCCGGATCGACAGCACGGTGGCGCAAATGGTCGGCGTCGACATCCCGTTCAACAACTATATCACCGGCATCACCGCCTTTACCCACAAAGCGGGCATTCACGCCAAAGCGATCCTCAACAACCCAGAGACCTATGAGATTCTCGACCCGCACGCCTTTGGCCTGACCCGCTACATCAGCATCGCCCACCGCCTCACCGGCTGGAACGCGATCAAAAACCGCGCCGAACAACTCGGCCTGACCCTGAGCGACGACCAGATCAAGCGCATCACCGCCCACGTCAAAGCCCTCGCCGACGAAAAACAAATCTCTCTCGGCGACGTCGACGCGCTGCTGCGCCGCTGGGCCAACGGCAACGGGCAGCCCCCTGACGGCGTCACCAAATCATAAGACATTCACGGAGAAACAATGACCCAAACCTTGAGCGAACAAATCTTATCCCACGCCTCGGGCCGCCGGGTACATGCCGGCGAACTGACCGTGGTCGAGGTCGGGCGGGCCATGACCATCGACTCGATTGCCCCCAAAGTGATTGACGTGCTGCACGACCAACTGCACATCGACCGCCTGCCCCACCCGGAACGCTGCGCCATTTTCATCGACCACGTTGCCCCGGCCGCCAACCTGGCTACCGCCGAAGGACAAATCCGCGCCCGTCGCTTTGTCGCCGAGCAAGGCATTGCCGCCTTTTACGACGTCGGCAGCGGCATCTGCCACCAGCTGATGATCGAGGAACAATTGGCCCAACCGGGCACAGTTGCCGTCGGCTCCGACTCGCACAGCACCACCTATGGCGCCGTGGCCGCCTTTGGCACCGGCATGGGCAGCACCGACATCGCCCTCGCCTTTGCCACCGGACGCGCCTGGATGCGCGTGCCGGAAACGGTGCGCATCGATCTGACCGGCGACCTCGCCCCCCAGGTCGATGCCAAAGACCTCGTCTTGCACCTCCTCCGCCGCGTCCACGCCGACGGCTTTACCTACCGCGCGGTCGAATTCCACGGCGCAGAACGCCTCTCCCTGGCCTCGCGGATGACGCTGTGCAGTATGACCACCGAGTTGGGCGCCAAGGCCGGACTCGTGCCCCCCGACGAGCTGACCCGTCACTACGCCCCCGTCCCCGACTGGCTGGCCGTGCAGCCGGGCGCGCGCTATCGCGATCGGCTGATGATCGACCTGGGCGAGATCGAACCGCTGGTTGCCTGCCCGCCCCGCGTCGACGACGTCAAACCGGCCCGCGCGTTGACCAAGGTCCGAGTCGATCAGGTCTTTCTCGGCACCTGCACCAACGGTCGTCTGCAAGACCTGCGCGCCGCCGCCGCCATCCTGCGCGGGCAGCGCATCGCCGACGGCGTGCGCATGATCGTCATCCCCGCCTCCAGCCGCACCCTGCAAGACGCCATCGCCGACGGCACACTGAGCGCGCTGCTCGCCGCCGGGGCAACGATCGGCACGCCGGGCTGCGGGCCGTGCATTGGCCGGCACCTGGGCGTACTCGGCGCCGGCGAGGTCTGCCTCTCGACCAGCAACCGCAACTTTGCCGGGCGAATGGGATCGCCGCAAGCCCAAATCTATCTCGGATCGCCGCAAGTGGCCGCGGCCACAGCGTTGCGCGGCTACATCACCGATCCAAGGACATTGCAGCAGGAGAAACAATGAAACAAGAACCAGGCAATCGAATTTGGCTTTTTGGCCCCGACATCGACACCGACCAGATCATCCCCGGCCGCTACTCGCCCTATATGACCTCTGAAAAAGAGCTGGCGCAATACGCTTTTATCGAACGCCGGCCCGAGTTTGCGCCCAATGTCCGCCCCGGCGATGTGATCGTCGCTGGCAAAAACTTTGGCTGCGGCTCCTCGCGCGAGTACGCGCCGCGCGCTTTGCAAAAATGCGGCATCGCAGCAATCATCGCCCCCAGTTTCGCCCGCATTTTCTTCCGCAACGCGATCAACCTCGGCCTCCCCCTCTTTGAGACCGACCTGGCGGCGCGCGTGAGCGACGGCGACGCCGTTGCCATCGATCTGGCGCGCGCGCAGCTGATCACCGGCCAGGGGAGCATCGACCTGCCGCGTCCGCCGGCGTTCGTGCAGCAGATCAGGGCCGCCGGCGGCATTGTCGCCTACTATCGCCAATATGGCCGTTTCCCGGGACAAGTCGATGTCAAACAATGATCCACATCGTTTTCAACTGTGCATCATCGAGGGCGACGGCATTGGGCGCGAGGTGATCCCGGCGGCGCAGACCGTGCTGCGCGCTGCCGGTCTGCCCTTTGATGCCGTCCACGCCGAGGCGGGATGGGACTGCTTTGAGCAACACGGTACCGCCTTGCCGGACGAGACGGTCGCGCTGGCGCGCCGCAGCGATGCCGTGCTGTTCGGCGCCGTCTCGTCACCATCACGTCGCGTGCCGGGCTATGCCAGCCCCATCGTCGAACTGCGCCGCCGCCTCGACCTCTTTGCCAACCTGCGCCCCGCGCACTCGTGGCCGATCGCCGCTTCGCGCCCCGGCATCGACCTGCTGATCGTGCGCGAAAACAGCGAGGGGCTATACGTGCGCCGCGAGCGGCGCGAGGGCGACACGGCAATCGCCGAACGGGTGATCAGCCGGCCGGGCGCCGAACGCATCGCGCGCGTGGCCTGCGCCTGGGCCATGCGCCGCCGCAAACAGTTGACCATCGTCCACAAAGCCAATGTGCTGCCCGAAACCTGCGGCCTGTTCCGCCAAACGGCGCTCGACGTCGCCGCCGCCCACCCCGCACTGACGGTGGGCGAAATGCTCGTCGACGCTATGGCCTTGCGCCTGGTCACCCACCCGCAGCGCTACGACGTGATTGTCGCCAGCAACCTCTTTGGCGACATTCTGTCCGACGAGGCCGCCGGGCTGGTCGGCGGGATGGGATTGGCGCCTTCGGCCAACGTCGGCGCGACGCGCTCGCCGGCGCTGTTCGAGCCGGTGCATGGCTCCGCGCCCGACATTGCCGGGCAGGGTGTCGCCAACCCCATCGCCGCGATCCTGAGCGCCGCCATGCTGCTCGATCATTTTGACGAACGCGAACGCGCCGCCCGCGTGCGCCGCGCCGTCGAGCAAGTGATCCGCCGCGGCCCGCGCACACCCGACCTGGGAGGAACGGCCACAACAACGCAAGTGGTTCGAGCAATCGAGAGACAAATCATCAATGGCAAGAACTGACCTTGCCAATTTGCAATTGCAAATCGTATCGCGTATTTTCACTTTTTGAAAGGAGTTTCCAATGTCTACACCAACTGCCGAATGCCCCGTATGCGCGGCCCAAGTCGAACTGCTAGAAGACACCATCAAAGGCGAAATCGTCGAATGCCCGGACTGTGGCAGCGAACTCGAGGTGATCGGCCTCAATCCGCCCACCCTGGCCGAGGCCCCGGAAGAGGAAGAAGACTGGGGAGAATAAAATGCCCAAAATCGGAATGCTCTGCTCGCGCATTCGCGTCGAGGAAAAATTGCTGATTCAAGAGATGCGCAAACGCGGCCTCGAATTTGACCTCCTCGACGATCGCAAGCTGATCTTTGAAATTCAACGTAACGGTTGGGACTATGACGTGATCCTGGAACGCTGCATCAACCACTCACGCGCGCTGTACTCGCTGCTCCTCTTTCGCGATTGGGGTGTGCCCACCGTCAACACCTACCAGGTCGCCGCAAACTGCGGCAACAAGTTGCTCACCACCAGCGCGCTGGTGCGCGCCGGCATTCCCACCCCGCGCACAATGATCGCCTACACGCCCGCGTCCGCGCTGGAAGCGATTGAAATGCTGGGCTACCCGGTGGTACTCAAACCGGGCGTCGGTTCGTGGGGCCGGCTGCTCTCCAAAGTCAACGACCGCGAGGCCGCCGAGGCAATCCTGGAGCACAAGCAAGTGCTCGGTTCATACCACCACTCGATCTATTACATCCAGGAATATGTCAACAAACCGGGGCGCGACATCCGCGCTTTTGTCGTCGGCGACGAGACGATCTGCGCCATCTATCGCAGTTCGGCGCACTGGATCACCAACACGGCGCGCGGCGGCCAGGCCGCCAACTGTCCGGTCACACCCGAGCTGAACGACCTGTGCTTGCGCGCGGCAGCGGCCGTCGGCGGTGGCGTGGTCGCCCTCGACATTTTCGAGGATGAACAACGTGGTTTATTGATCAACGAGATCAATTACACGATGGAGTTCCGCAACAGCATCGACACCACCGGGGTCGACATCCCGGCCAAAGTGATCGACTATGTGTTGAAAATAGCCATTGGAGAATAACCCCTTATGAACGTTTCCATCATCGGCGGGTCGGGCTATGCCGGCGGCGAGTTGTTGCGCCTGCTGCTCGACCACCCTCACGTCAACGTGGCCCAAGTGTCCTCGGTATCGAGCCTGGGCAAGTTTGTTTACGCCCTGCACCCCAACCTGCGCGGGCGCACCCGGCTCAAATTTTGCCGGCCAGAACAGATCGAACCGTGCGACCTGCTCTTTGTCGCCCTGCATCACGGCGAAGCGCAAAAACAGATCGCTAAACTGTCCAAACTTGCGCCAAAAATCATCGATCTGTCCGCCGATTTCAGGCTGCGCGACCCGGCGCTCTATGAACAATGGTATGGCCGCCCGCACCAGGCAGTCGAATGGCTCGATCGTTTTGTCTATGGCCTGCCCGAGCTGCACCGCGACGAAATTCGCCGGGCCAACTATGTCAGCGGCGTGGGCTGCAACGCCACGGCGACGATCCTCGGCCTCTATCCGCTGTTCCGGGCCGGCCTGATCGACCGTGCGCGCGGCGTCTTTGTCGAAGTCAAAGTCGGCTCATCTGAAGGCGGGCGGCGCGAAAATCCGGGATCGCACCATCCGGCGCGCAGCGGCGTGGTGCGCTCCTTTGCCCCCACCGGGCATCGACACAGCGCCGAGGTAATTCAAGAACTGGGCCTGGGCGGCGCGCCGCCGGCAGTGCATTTTTCGGCCACAGCGATCGACATGGTGCGCGGCATCCTGGCCACCAGCCACCTCTTTGCCCACCGGCCGATCGACGAAAAAACACTGTGGAAAACATATCGCGCCGCCTACAAAGACGAGCCGTTTGTGCGTATCGTCAAAGAGCGACAGGGCGTCTTTCGCTACCCGGAGCCAAAAATCCTCGCCGGCAGCAACTATGGCGACGTTGGCTTTGCCATCGACGCGCGCAGCGGGCGCATCGTCGTCATCTCGGCCATCGACAACCTGATGAAAGGCGCGGCGGGCAGCGCGGTACAGTGCATGAACCTGATGTGCGGGTTCGAGGAAACGGCCGGCCTGACCTTCCCCGGCCTGCACCCGATCTAGGAACGTGCTGAAAAACCTCGTTCCCACACATGAGCGTGGGAACGAGACCGGAACACCAGGAGTGAAACACAATGATCATTGTCAAAGTTGGAGGAAGCAAAGGCATTACCTATGAAAATGTATGCGCCGACATTGCCGCCTTGCACCGCGCCGGGCGCCGCCTCATCCTCGTCCACGGCGGCTCATACGAAACCAACGTCCTCTCACAACAGCTGGGCCACCCGCCCCAATTCGTGACCTCGGTGTCGGGCTATGTCAGCCGTCGCACCGACCGCCGCACGCTCGAGATTTTCGAGATGGCGTTGTGCGGCAAAGTCAACAAACACATCGTCGAGTTGTTGCAGCAAAACGGCGCCAACGCCGTCGGCCTCTCCGGCCTCGACGGGCGGCTGCTGGAAGGCAAACGCAAAAGCGCGATCAAGGTCGTCATCGACGGGCGCAAGCGCGTGCTGCGCGACGATTACACCGGCGCGGTCAAGGTCGTCAACGCCGGGCTGCTCCATCTATTGCTGGAGGCCGGCTATTTGCCGGTGGTCACGCCACCGGCGATCAGCTTTGAGAGCGAGGCGGTCAACGTCGATGGCGACCGCGCAGCGGCGGCGATCGCGGCGGCGATGGACGCCGAGCAGCTGATCATCCTCTCCAACGTGCCCGGCCTGCTGCGCGAATACCCCGACGAAAACACGCTGATCGCGCACATCCCGGCGGCGCAGGTCGAACAGTCGATGGGCTTTGCCCAAGACCGGATGAGAAAAAAAGTACTCGGCGCAACCGAGGCAATCGCGCAAGGCGTGCAGCGCGTGGTCTTTGCCGACGCGCGCATCGCACAGCCGGTGACAGCGGCGCTGGCCGGGCAGGGCACGGTGATCGAATAACCGGACGGTTCGTAACCACATAGCCCCCCGTCTATATGACACCCACCATTTGTGCCGTCGTAGACAGACGGCGCCGGACGCCAGACCCAATTTTCCGCCGGTGCATTTTCGCTGCCAGGAAAGGCTCACGAGATGAACATTCGTCAAATAGAAACCCAACACGACGCCGGCACCTACCCCAAGCGCGACCTGGTCATCGTGCGCGGCGAGGGCGTACATGTGTGGGACGAGGCCGGCCGTCGTTACATCGACTGCGTAGGCGGGCACGGCGTCTCGCTGCTCGGTCACTGCCATCCCGCCGTCGCCGAGGCGATCTGCCAACAAGCGCAGACGCTCGTCACCTGCCCCGGCATTTTTTACAACGACACGCGCGCGCGTTTGCTCGCCAAACTCGCCGCCCTCACCGGCCTGCGACGCGGCTTTTTGTGCAATTCCGGCGCCGAAGCCGTCGAAGGCGCACTAAAGTTCGCCCGCCTCAGCACCGGACGCACCGGCATTGTGGCGACAATGCGCGGCTTTCATGGGCGGACGATGGGCGCGCTCTCGGCGACGTGGAACAAAAAATACCGCGCCCCCTTTGCCCCGCTGGTGCCCGGCTTTGCGCATGTACCATACGACAACTTGACCAGGATGGACGCGACCGTGAACGAGGACACGGCCGCCGTGATCGTCGAGATCGTGCAGGGCGAGGGCGGTGTGCGGCCGGGAAGTGGGGATTATTTCCGTGGCTTGAGGAAAATTTGCGATGAACGAGGTGTATTATTGATCATCGACGAAGTGCAGACCGGCTTGGGACGCACCGGCAAAATGTTTGCCTTTCAGCATCACGGCATCGTACCCGACATCTTGTGCCTGGGCAAAGGCATCGGCGGCGGCGTGCCTATGGGCGCGGTGATGCTCGGCGAGCAGGTGAGCAACTTGCGCCCCGGCGTGCATGGCAGCACCTTTGGCGGCAACCCGCTGGCCTGCGCGGCGGCGCTGGCCTCGATCTCGGTCCTGGAGCGCGAATCGCTGCCCCAGCAAGCCGCCGAAAAAGGCGCCTATTTGCTCGCCCGGCTGCGCGAGATCGACGCGCAGCCGATCCGCCAGGTGCGCGGCTTGGGGCTGATGGCCGGCATCGAACTGCGCCTCAAAGCGCGCCCCTATCTAGAGGCGCTGATCGCCCACGGCGTGCTGGCGCTGCCCGCCGGATCGACCGTGATCCGCCTGCTGCCGCCGCTGATCATTGGCGGCGACGAGTTGGACCAGGTCGTCGCCGCCATCGCGACGGTCTTGGGGGCAAACTCGCCAACCGACAGGCAAACCGATGTTTAGCGATGTACAAGCAAACGAATTGTTGCTCGGACTGGTTGAACGCTACAGCCCGTCCACGCAAGAACGCCCGGCGGTCGAGTTTTTGACGGCGCAAATGACCGCGCTGGGGTTTCGCGCCCGCATCGACGGCGCGGGCAACGCCGTCGGCGAATTGGGCAACGGCGCGCAAACGATCGTCCTGCTCGGCCACATCGACACCGTGCCCGGAGAAATCCCGGTGCGGCGAGAGGGAACCCGGCTGCACGGACGAGGCGCGGTCGATGCCAAGGGGCCATTGGCCGCCTTTGTCGCCGCCGCCGCGCGCGTGGGAGAACAACCCGACAAACGGATCGTCGTCGTGGGCGCGGTCGAGGAAGAAACGGCAACATCCAGAGGTGCGCGCTTTTTGCTCGACCGAATCGGGCCGGATGCGGTGATCATTGGCGAGCCGAGCGGCTGGAACGCAGTCACAATGGGCTACAAGGGCCGGCTGCTGGTCGATTACACGCTGTCGCAGCCGGTGGGACACACCGCCGGGCCGGAAAGCAGCGCCGGCGAACGCGCCGTGGCCTTTTGGCAGCGCGTCGTCGCTCACGCCGCGCAGTTGAACGCCGGCAAACCAAAAATGTTTTACCAACTGCGCCCCTCGCTGCGCCGGATCAACACCCACAGCGACGGGTTTGCCGAAACCGTCGAGATGCAGATCGGCTTTCGCCTGCCCCCCCAACTCGACGTCGATGCGCTGCAAGACGCGCTCTCGAACTGGCGCGGCAGGGCGCAGGTGGCTTTTCGAGGACGAGAAACGGCCTTTCGGGGATCGCGGAGCACGCCGCTGGCGCGGGCGTTTGTCAGAGCCTTGCGCCAGGAGGGCGTCAAAACCAAATTCAAGGTCAAAAGCGGCACATCGGACATGAACATAGTCGGGCCGGCGTGGGGCTGCCCGATTTTGGCCTACGGCCCCGGCGACTCGTCACTCGACCACACCCCGCAAGAGTGGATCGACCTGGACGAATATCAACGGGCGATCCGCGTCCTAAGCCGCGTCTTGACGCAGTTGTAGCGACAACGGCAACCGGACATGTTCCTGCACCGCGCGCCACACGGCCAGGTCTTCCGGGCAGCGAATGTCGGGTTGAAAACCCATGCGGGCATAGAGATTGATCGCCGGAATGCGCGCGGTCGAGGTGACGAGATAGGCGCGCGCGTCGCCCAACTCTTTTATCCGCCGGCAAACGGCGCTCAACAGCGGCTTGGACAGCCCGCGCCCCTGCATCGCTGGGGCGATCGCCACCCAGTGAAGGCGTCCAAAAGGCTGCCCGTGGTAATCGTCATTCCACCAGGCGGTGGCCGTGCCGAAAAACCACCCCGTGGCATCGTCGACCAAAAAAGCCTGCCGTTGGCCGAGAAGCGCCGCATCCAGGCCAAATTCGCGGACATACACCGCGCGCGTGATTTTGTTATAGGGATCGGCCTCCAGGTGGATATCGACCCAATGCCGCTCGTTGCCGGGACGATACCAATGCAGCGACACGCCGGCCGGCAGGTCATAAGCGGCCAGTCCATCCCAGTCGTCGCGGATCATGTTGACCGTCACGTTGCCTTTTACCACGTTCATTTGCTCACCTCACTCGATGATTTCGACGACCACGCCCTCTTGCGCCCAGCGGTACAGCGCCGCCGCGTTGCCCGTGTCCAGCAAAATGCAGCCAAATGTCACCGGCGCGCCCAAATTGCCCGTCCACAACAAAGTCGCGCCGCCGCGAGTGGGAAAACCGTGAAAGCCATTCATAAAATTGGCCGCCGGCGCCGGGCGATAAATACCCATAAAATACGGCATCCACAAATCCCAGCTCGCCGCATAAGCGTTCTCGTCGTGCGACTGGATTTGAAAGACACCCGGCGAGGTTGGGCTGGAAGCGATGCCGGTGCTGACCGGCCAGACCCACTTGATCGCGCCGTTTTCGTACACCCACACCACCTGGCGGCTGATGCTGACCACGATCCGCTTGCCCTCGACCACCGGCAGCGGCAGCATCAAATCAGGCGAGGGAATGGCGATCACCTGTCCGGGCGAGAGCGTTTTGACGCCGGGATTGGCCTGTTCAAGCCAGGGATAGGGCATGCCGTAAAGACGGGCGATGCTGGACAGCGTCTCGCCGGCCCGCACGACGTGCCTCCGCGCGGTGTGATAGACGCGCAGATCGACCGTCCAACTCTCGTCAACAATTGCACCCTGGACATCGTTAACCAGGTTATCTGGTGTTATATAGCGCGTCTCGCCCAACGCCTCTGCCCGCGCCTGCACAAACGCCGCCACCTCGACGGCGTCCAACGTCCAGGCAAATCCCGACGCGGCCTCCTCATCAACTGCCAACGACAGCCACGCCGCCCACGTCTCCGGCTCGACCGTCCAGGTCAACATCTCGTCGGCAATCGGGTCGTAAGCGCGGATCGACAGCGTGTGCGACAGCCAGGCGTTGCCCCGCTCGACCAGCGCGCTGACGTCGGTGATCTGGGGCGCCAGCGGCTCGATCGCCAGATCGAGAACGCCCTGCACCACCGCCTGATGCGCGCTCTGAACAAGCCAGCCGGTCGTCGCTGCAACGTCGAGTTTCATTCCCGGCGCGGCAGGTAGCGCTTCCAGCCGTCCATCGACGACGTGCAGCCGGGCGTCCTGCGGCGCAACATACAGATCGGGCGCGAGGGCTGCCAGTCTCGCCTCGACAACGCGCTCGTCGACGCGCAAAACGGGTGAAACGACCGTCTTGCCCCGCCCCAGACGCTCGAGTGAACGACTTGCGCGGTAAGCCCGCCCGGCCATCGCCACGGCGTCGATCTCGATGCCCAGCGAACGCGCCGTCACCGCCCAGGTTCGCTCTCCGGCGCGCAAGGTCAATCTCTGCGACCGCCAGACCTCGTCCAGCGCCGCCGCCGCCTGACTCTGCGTCTTGCCGCCCAGATCGACACCCAACGCGGTCACGCCGGGCAAGATCAGGCCATGGGTCGCCGCAGCGGCGATGGCAAGCAGCAAGAACGCCGCCAACGCGATCCAGGCGACGCTGCGTGCGCCGCCGCGCCAGAATGGCGGCCCCTTGGGTTGTTTAGAATGCTGGGGCCTGGGGGACAATGCTGGCGACTCGAATCCAGAAAGCATAGTTCAACATCCTGCTCCGTAAATGACGCCCAAAGCCCGGCACCGCGACACATGCTCCAACACATCGGTCGAGTTGACAAACTGGGCCACGCCGCCGACGTCGCGCGGCCAGGCCAGCACCACCGCCGACGTGATTTCGGCATACAGGGCGTCGCAAAATCGCGCCGCGTGCGGCACCTGATAAGGCCGCCCGTAAAAAGGGGTGATCTCGGGCGTGATCTGAGGGGTCAGTCGCAGCGCGTTGTGCATCGCACCGACGACCAGATAAGCCTGCGCAAGATGTTTTTCACGCGCCGGCCAGGTCTGGCTGTCGAACACACGGCCAAAGATCGGCGTCAGGCGGTCGGCGCAGGCCAATCTGGAGAACGCCGTGCCAAACCACTTGTAGTAAGGCCAATAGCGACGTTCGATCAGGAAACAAAGACGCATCAACTCGTCGATCTGGCGCGCGGCAACCAGGCGCGATCCCAACTCGTCGCCGACATCGCCGCAGCGCGCCATGAACGGCTCTTCCTGGTCGATGCGCCGCCAGGCGTTCATCATCAGGTACAGCCACACGTCGCGCGGGTACCAGCGCAGTATTTCCTGGATATTTCGTAATACGCCCAGACCATCGTAAAATACCTTGCCGGAAGCGATGGTTCGCAGGCGCTGCGCCGGCGTGGTCAGCCAGTCGGTCTCTGAGATGAACCGCGTCGGATCGAACCCGACATAGCCGGTAAAAAAGCGGGACACGGTCGTCACCTGCACGTTGTGATGGATCGGGCGTTGTGTGGCCTCGACCGGCGTCGATTCGGGCCCCTCGTCGGTAAAATGGGTCGAGTAACCGCCGACGGTCAGCGGCAGGTGACGCCCCAAGGTGTCAACGATCGCTTGCCGCTGCGCCCAATCCGCTTCGGCGATGAACAATGTCAGTTTTGGCCCCCAGCCGTGATCGCGCGACTGCGGCGTGTCAAAACCGAGCACATCGGAGCCAAAACCAATCCGCGCCGCCGAGTAGGCCAGATTGGGGAAATGCGCCGCCATCACCGGTTGCACACCTTGGAGCAGTAACCGCTCTGACAATTCGAGACCGGGCACAAAGGGCAGATCCATCACCGACAACACAACATCACCAACCTCAACTATAAACGAGTCTGATCGACCAGCCGTCAATTTGCGCCGGACAGAACGACGCAGAGCGTCAGCCTCGATGTTCCCACGCAGAGCGTAGAAACGAGACAACACGCACTTTATTTGATCACCACACGCAGCGTTTTGATCTCGAATGGCTTGAAAGTCAATTTGAGCATCCCGTCGCGCAGCGGCAGCAGGCGTGGGTTCTCTTCGAGCAAATCGACCTCATAGATGGCCTCAAAACCAAAGCCCAGCCCCACCGTCGCACGCGCGCCGCAACACGCGCACTCGTACAAGCGAACGATGACATCGTCTCCATCCTCGGCCTTTTTGACCGCTTCGACAATCACATTATCCACGTCGATCTGCACAAAAGAGACCTCGGCCGGCGCAGCGCCCCGGTGCGGTTCGAGAGCCACGCCGCGCAGTGGTACATGGAGTTCGTATCCCGCTTGGATGACCCGTCCGGCGATGTGATCGCCGGGATGCGGATAGAGGGCATAGACGAACCGGTGATCGCATTGATCGGTAAAAGCGTGATGCGGCTCACCGGGTTCGACCTCGTCATCTTGGACCAGACGCGGGCCGGGGTAAGGCACGCTGCGCAGCAGGTTGAGATCGAGCACGTTGCCCTTGACCTTGTGGCCGTATTTGCTGTCGTTGAGCAAAGCCACGCCATAATCACGCTGCGAGAGATCGACCCATTTGTGGGCCGCCACTTCATCCCTGGCCAGGTCCCAGGTGGTGTTGCGATGGGTTGCGCGGCGAATGTGGCCGAACTGGATATCGAACGTCGCTTCCTCGGCGTGGACGGCGACCGGAAAGCTGGTGCGCAGCATCGACTGCGGCTCGCGCCAGCGCACGCGCGTCTCGAAATCGATCCGCGCGCTGCCCGCCGTAAGCGCAATCCGCTGTACCACCTCGGAATGGCCCAGCCGGTAGGTTTGCGCCATCACCGCCTGCGGCCCGTCGATGAACGACTGCGCCGACACCAGCGCCATATACCTCGGCGCGCGCTCGGCGTAATCCATCGGAAAATCCCAGGCGTCGCCCGGATCGAAATAGACGGCCAGTCGATTGCCGGCCGCCGCAGCGCCGCCCGGTTGGTCGCCGGCCAAAACCTGGCGATCGAGGCGCTTGTCGAAAATCTGCCGGATCGAACCATCGGCGTTAAACTGCACGATCAACAGATCGTTCTCCAGCAAAGTACTGGTCACAGCCAGACTTTCGAGACCGGACAGTCCCCTTGAATCCGGTGTCGCCGCGTCAACGACCCGGTAGCCCATCGAAGGCGCGTCGACGCGCTGCCACTCGCCATCGACCTTGATCCACTCGCTGCGCGGCCAGGAAAGTGAATTGTACACGATCAGCGGCGATCTCGCTCCCGCCGTGTCGACCGTGCGCGCCAGACGGGTGTCATTTTCGTCAATGTACAACCTGATCTTTTGCAGCATCCCCCGGTACTGCGGAATGCTCTCATCATAGACTCGTTTGATCGAAGAGCCTGGTAAAATATCGTGAAACTGGTACAACAATACCTCTCGCCAGGTTGCGTCCAAAAACGTCTTGGGATAGGGCGTCCGGTTTGCCAGATTGGACAAAACTGCCGTCCATTCCAACTCGCGCAAGGCCATCTCGATCCTGCGGTTGTACCACTTGTTGCGCGCATTGGTGGTCAGCGTACCCTGGTGACGCTCCAAATACAACTCGCCCACCCAGGTTGCAAAGCGATCCGCCTGTTTGGCCCATTTGGCAAAAAACCTGGACACCGGCTCTTGCGTCACCGGGCACAGTCCGGCCAGATTCTCGAGCCGGCGCAAACGTTCCAGGTGCGCCTCGCCCGGCCCGCCGCCGCCGTCGCCGATGCCAAAGACGAGCAGCGCGTGTTCGGATACGCCCTTGTCGTAATAATTCTTTTCCACCTGGGCGACCGCGCGCGGCCAGGCGGCGCTGTTGTAGGTTTCTTCGGGCAGCATGTGGGTCAGCACCGTCGTCCCGTCGATGCCCTGCCAGTGAAAGGACTGGTGCGGAAACGTGTTGATCAGGCTCCAGGAGAGCTTTTGGGTCGAAAAATAATCGACGCCCGATTTCTTGAGGATTTGCGGCAGCGCGGCGCTATAACCGAACACGTCGGGCAGCCAAAGATAATTGATCTCGGCGCCAAACTCGTCGCGGAAAAAGCGCTTGCCGTAGAGAATTTGCCGCACCAGTGCCTCGCCGCCAGAAATGTTGGTATCGGCCTCGACCCACATCGCGCCCTGCGGCTCCAGGCGTCCCTCTTTGACGCGGCGTTTGATCTTGGCATAGAGCAGGGGATAGTGCTCTTTGATCCACTGAAAATACTGCGGCTGGCTGGCGCCAAAGACATAGTCGGGGTACTCGTCGAGCAAGGCCAGAGCGGTGGCCAAAGTACGTGCGCCCTTGCGGATCGTCTCGCGGATCGGCCACAGCCAGGCCAAGTCCATGTGCGCGTGCCCGATCGCGCTGATCCGCAACGAAGGATCGCCGCCCCGCTTGGCGAGCGCCGGGGCCAGAATGCGCCGCGCCTCACGCACATGGGCGCCGCCGTCCAGAATGTGCGCGGCGTCGTTCAACACGCGCAAAACCTGGTGGTAACGCGCCGTATCGTCAGGCAAGGCTTGCAGCAGATCGAGCAGCACCTCGAAATCATAATACAGCGCCTTGATCTCGTCATCGGCCACGGCGATGGCCGCTTCTTTGATCTCGCCGTTGCCAACCAGATTGCCAAACAAGTCGTTGCTGCCCGCGTCGGCCCAGACATCGATCTTTTCGCCGCCGTGCGCCAGATCGGTCAGCGCGTAAACCCGCTTGCCCGGCCGCCCCAGACGATAGTCATACCCCGACGCGACCGTCGTCAGCCCACGCACCGGCACGCCGTATTGGTTCACAATGCACATCTCGCCATTCACATCGAGCAGCAAGACCACCTTGCGCCCCGCCGCGACAGCAGGAATTTGGCCGGTAAAGTTGAACCAGGCGCAGTCAAACAGGTCGCCCCACCGCTCACCGACTCTGAACGTGTGTTCCTGACCGTGAAAACGATTGGTAAAAGACAATGGTTCTTTGCTGCACCAGGCGCGGATGTCAAGCTGCCCCACGGTCGTATAAATGCGCTTTTCAATCTCGCGCAGCGCGCGGTCGAGCTGATGTCTGGTATAAGGAATCAAGTCAGGCATAATGACAATACTCCTTGTGAACATTGCGGCTTGCGTAGCATAGCCCATCGCGGGCGATCTAGGCTACAACACCGTACTCACGGCAGGCCTCAAACAGCGCGTCAATGTTTTCCAACGGCACTTCTGGCTCGAGGACATGTGTTGGCGAGATGATCAAACCGCCATCACGCCCGTATTTTTCAATGACCTCGCGGACCCGCGCGCGCACGTCATCGACGCTGCCCCAGGGCATCGTGCTTTGCGTGCCGATACAGCCATCGAAACACAAGCGGTCGCCATAACGACGATGCAACGCATCCGTGTCCAGACATTCTGGCTGCACCGGATTGAGAATGTCCACGCCGCCCGCGATCAAATCCCCCACAATGTCGGCAATATTGCCGTCGCTGTGATACCAAATCTTGCATCGGGGATTGATCTCTTTGATCGCCGTCCAGACCTTTTTCCAGCGCGAGAGCATCATGGCGCGCCACATGCCGGGCGAGAACATGAGCGCCGCCTGATTGGCAACATCGTCGCCGGTGCGAATCAGATCGCAACCGGCCCTGGCATAGGCGACGGCCTTGATCAGGTTTTGTTCGGTCAGTCGATCCAACAGGCACTCGGCCCAGGCCGGGCGTTCGATCATGTCGAGCAAAAACTGCTCATAGCCACGAATCTGCCACGAAATCTCGTACATGTGCCCAACCCACGCCCCGGCGATTTTGCCCTCGGCGTGGCGCTGCGCCACCTGGGCGTCAAGCGTAGAAAAATCCCATTTGCGCACATCATCCAGGGGATAATTTTCAATCTCGGACAAATGTCTGGCCTTGCGCAGCGGCGAGACATAGCCCCAAAAATGAAAGAACCCGCTTGGCACCAGGGCGACGCCGCGGGCGTCGAACCGCGTCCCGGCGGGCAGGTCCTCATTCTCCCAATACGCTCCATAATCCGGGAGCGGCAGATTGGCCGGGCGGGTGATGCTGACCCCGCCAAAATCAAACAGGCCGTAATGCTCGTCCAGTTTGGATGTCCCGGCGTGATCGATCACGCGGCGTTGCAAATCCTCGGTAAAACCGGCATAGTACAAAATACGTCCCGGTGACCGGTGCTCTGTTGTGGCGCGAAAATTTTCGAGGTCATTCATCACCCACTCCCAACATCGTCTTGAGAAAATGCCCGGTATAACTCTGCGCCACCGCTGCCACCTGCTCCGGCGTCCCCTCGGCGACGATCCGCCCGCCGTCGTCGCCGCCTTCTGGCCCCAGATCGACCAACCAGTCGGCGGTCTTGATCACATCCAGGTTGTGCTCGATGACGATCACGGTATTGCCGGCGTCGGTCAGTCGATGCAGCACGTCGAGCAGCTTTTGAATGTCGGCAAAGTGCAACCCGGTCGTCGGCTCGTCCAAAATGTACACCGTGTCGCCGGTCGAGACGCGCGCCAACTCTTTGGCCAGTTTGACCCGCTGCGCCTCGCCGCCGGAAAGCGTGGTCGCGCTCTGCCCCAACTTGATGTACCCCAGCCCCACGTCGACCAACGTCTGCAAAATGCGCTTGATCTTGGGCACATTGCCGAAAAATGCCAGCGCCTGCTCGACATCCATATCCAAAACATTGGCGATATTCTTGCCTTTATAGCGAATTTGCAGCGTCTCGCGGTTAAAACGCGACCCCTTGCACACATTGCACGTCACCCACACATCCGGCAAAAAGTGCATCTCGACGCGCTTTTTGCCATGCCCTTTGCAAGCCTCGCAGCGCCCGCCCTTGACATTGAAACTGAACCGGCCGGGCGCATAACCGCGCGCTTTGGCGTCGGGCGTTTGGGCAAACAAATTGCGGACGTGGCCCATCACTTGCACATAGGTAGCCGGGTTCGAGCGCGGCGTCCGGCCGATCGGCGACTGGGTGATATTGATCACCTTGTCGACCTGCTCTAGCCCCTCGATACGCCGATGTCGCCCCACCTTTTGCGCGGCGCGATGCAGCGCGTTCGACAGCGCGGGGTACAGCGTTTGCGCCACCAGCGACGACTTGCCGCTGCCCGACACGCCGGTCACACAAGTAAACAACCCCAGCGGAAAGCGAACGGTCAGGTCTTTGAGATTGTTTTGCGCCGCGCCGACAAGAGTCAGCCAATGACCGTTCGTGGGCCGGCGCTGGCCGCAAGGCCGCTCACCGTTCGGCGAACTGACCCGCAACTCGCCGCTCAAATAGCGCCCGGTCAGCGACCTGGGATTGGCGATCACCGTTTCCGGCGGCCCTTGGGCCACCACCCAGCCGCCGTTGACCCCCGCGCCCGGCCCCAAATCGACAAGCCAATCGGCCGTGCGCATCGTCTCCTCATCATGCTCGACAATCAGCACCGTGTTGCCCATATCGCGCAGCGTTTCCAACATATCCAGCAAACGACGATTGTCGCGCTGATGCAGCCCAATACTCGGCTCGTCGAGCACATAGAGCACGCCGACCAGGCCGCACCCAATCTGGCTGGCCAGACGAATGCGCTGCCCCTCGCCCCCGGACAACGTCGGCGCAGGACGATCCAGGGTCAAATAATGCAAACCGACGTTGATCAAAAACTGCAAGCGGCCCTGAATCTCCTTGATCACCTCCTGGCCGATCTCGCGCTGCTCCGCGTCGAGCTGCGACCACAAGCCTTTGACCCAGGCCAGACAGTCGCCGATGCTGATCGAAGTGACGTGGTTGATCGTCTTACCGCCCACCGTCACCGCCGCGCTCTCGGGGCGCAGACGCTCGCCGTGACAGGTGGGGCACGGCTGCTGGCTCATAAAACTGGCGTACCAACGCCGGGTGTGTTCCGACTTGGTCTGCCGGAACAGGCGGTTGATATCGAACACGATCCCCTTGAGTGGACGCTCGCTCTCGCCGCTCCAGGTGCCGCCATCCCACTCGGAATGATACTCGAACTTGATGCGTTCGCCATCCGAACCGTACAGCAGCGCATGGCGAAAAGTTTCGGGCAGGTCTTGCCACGGCGTTTCCAAATCGACGCCATAATGACTGGCGATCGCGCGCAGATGATGACTGCGCCAGCCTTTTTTCTTGCGCACCTCGCCATACCAGCGCACCGCCCCGTCGAGAATGGAGCGGGTTGGATTGGGGACGATCAAATCTGGATCGACCTCTTGCCTGGCGCCCAGACCGTTGCAGTCGGGACACATCCCCAACGGCGAGTTGAAACTAAACATCGCCGGCGACAGGTCGGGAAAACTGATCCCGCAGGTCGGGCAGGCATTGTTCTCGGAAAGCAACCACTCGTCGTGATCGGGGCGGTCGATCAGCACGAGGCCATCGGACTGGTGCAGCGCCGTCTCGACCGCCTCGGTCAGGCGGCTGACAAACTCGTCACGCGCCTGTGCCCCCGCTTCCGGCACAACCAGGCGATCGACGATCAGCTCAATGTTGTGTTTTTTATTCTTGTCCAACGCGATCGGCGTGGACAACTCGCGCACCTCGCCGTCGACGCGGACGCGCGCAAAGCCATCCGCCTTGAGCTGGCTCAGGGTATCCTTGAACGTGCCCTTGCGATTCCGGGCCAACGGAGCCAGGACCCGAAACCGCGCGCCGGCCTCCAGATCGGCCACCAGTTCGACGATCTCTTGCGCCGACTGGGCGTGGACCTCGCGCCCGCACTGCGGGCAATGCGGCGTGCCCACGCGCGCAAACAATACGCGCAAATAATCGTAAATCTCGGTCACGGTAGCCACGGTCGAGCGCGGGTTTTTGCTCACCGCCTTTTGCTCGATCGCGATCGCCGGGCTGAGGCCGCCGATAAAATCGACCCTGGGCTTTTCCATCTGCCCAATGAACTGCCGCGCAAACGAAGAGAGCGACTCGACGT
Source organism: uncultured Anaerolineae bacterium (assembly GCA_964481205.1). Classification (GTDB taxonomy): domain Bacteria; phylum Chloroflexota; class Anaerolineae; order JAFGEY01; family JAFGEY01; genus CAYRXM01. The sequence continues at coordinate 26,121 of CAYZYE010000023.1, forward strand.
AACGACGCTGCCCATCGGCATAGAGGGTGTCAAAAGCCAGACTCGACTTGCCGCTGCCCGAAACGCCAGTGATCACCACCAATTTATAACGAGGCAAAACAATATCAATATTTTTTAAATTATGTTCTCTTGCACCACGAATGACAATTTGATTCTGATACATAACCAGTCCAACCCCTTCAGGTAATAACGACCTGCTGCTCTCCCAGGCCGGTTTGGGTGATATGCAACAGAACCACTGTACCATAAATACTTGACATGGCGCGTCATATTTATGTTGAAAACTGACAGGAAACTAGCAAATTTGTTCTGGATGCGCCGGCCTCACGACCTGCGCCGGCGGCGAAACTCGATCGTCGCCACCACCTGCCCGTGGTCCGACTTCCAGCAGGGAATCGCGTCCCGGGTCAGGGTATCGTCAACCAAATGATCGTTAAACACCTTGACATACTCGACAGCGCCAATGTGATTCGGATTTTGGCGCACAAATTCCTGGCTGACCAGGATATGATCCAGGCTTTCATAATGCCCGTTGTGAATGTGCGTAAAATACACATCGCGGTAGCTCTGGCGCGCCTGAATGTCCTTGACATTGTACAGCAGCACATCCCACACACGGCGCTTGGCGCGCGCGTCCAGCCTGCGCCAGGGCGGCGATCCGGCCATAATCTCGCTGGTCACGGCATGCCCGGTATCATTGATGTCGCCCATCATGATCACCGGGTCATTGTTGCCCTTGAGCCGCTCCAACAGCAAGCAGCGTACCGCCGTCGCCTCGGCAGCGCGCCGGATCAACGACTTGGCCTTGCCGATCGCCCGCTCGACCGGGTCATGCCGGTCGGCGTCCTCGCCAAGCATCGGGTTCTTGGACTTGAGATGGACGACGAAAACCAGCACCGGCTGACCGGTTGGCAGTTTCAGACGCGCACAAAGCACCGGACGGGAAAAAGTATCGAGCGGCACCGGCGTATCATTCATCTCGAGCCGCGCCTGCGGCGGAAACTTGGCAATAAACTCGTAATCCAGCACCGGAAAGCGCGACACCAACCCAACCACCGGCCCTTGTGTACGCGATTGCCCGACCAGAACCTCGGCCCGCTCATAGAGACCGCTTGCTTGCAGCGCCTCCTCGAGCGCCGCACGGTGGAAAATTTCTTGAAAACCGACCAGATCGGCGCCCATCCAACCCAACTGGGCGCCGATCCAATCGATCTTTTTTCGATAGTCGTCCGGCGAATATTGGCGATGACCGTAATACTTTTTCTTGGGCAGCACCAGGTTATATAGATTGAATGTACCAATTTTGAACCGCTTTACGTCCATATCAAAACACCTCCATCGACATAAATTCCAGGTTTGGTTTTTTCAACAGAGTCTGTTATAATTTCTCAAAACAGCAAGATTTGCTCACCACCAACCAAATGAGGAACCATTACCCATGTTGATTCGCACGCCTACCTTGCTCGACTTGAACGCCTGTCTGTCCATCAATGCGGACTCGCAGACCGATCATGTATGGCAGATGGATCAACGCACCGAAAACCACGGCCGCATTGCCATCCACTTTCAACCCGTGCGCCTGCCGCGAGTCATGTATGTCGCTTACCCGCGCCGACGAGACGACATTTTGGCGTGCTGGGAAAGCGGCGCGACGATCTTGATCGCCACCGACAAAGCGGCCGCCCAGCCGGTCGACGAGACGGATGATTTGGACATACCGCCGCCCACGATCTTTGGCTACTGCCAACTCGACGCCCGGCCCTGGCAGGAAACCGGCTGGATCACCCACTTGATTATAGATCGTCCGGTCCGGCGACGCAAGATCGGCACCCAATTGCTCAAAGCGAGCATCGCCTGGGGACGCAGCCAACGACTGCGCAAGCTAATGATCGCCGTGCAAACCAAAAATTACCCGGCAATCTCTTTTTGTGAAAAGCACAATTTTACATTTTGCGGCTTTAACGATCACTATTTTACAAACAGAGACATTGCACTCTTTTTTACGCTCAGACTATAGGGTCAGCCTGGATCATTGTTCATTGGCGATCCGGGGCTGTTTCCAGGGCTGTAGGAGGAAGCCATTTTTGCATCAACGCTAAGAGCGGCCAACCGAATTTTATCCTCGGCGATCCTGCTCACCGCATTTTCACTGGTCATATATATTCTCAGGCACAACTTTCGCAGCACAGTGGGACGCGCTTTTTGCCTGCTGCTCACCTTTGTGATGATCGTCTACCTCGGCGATGTCGCCATTTTGGAAGTCATGTCGCACGAATCGGCGCTGACCTGGCTCAAATTTCAATGGCTGGGCATCGCCTTTGTCCCCTCGGCCTATCTCCACTTTTCCGACGCACTGCTCAACACAACCGGCAGCGTATCCAAATGGCGCCGGCTGGGCGTCCGGTTGAGCTACCTCGGCGGCGGGCTGACCCTGCTGATCGTCATCCTGACCCCATGGATCGTTCGAGACGGCGTCTATGCCACCTGGACGCCGCGCCTGCAATCGGGCCCCCTGTTTTGGGCCTTTACCATTTACTTTTTCACCATCGTCGCCGGCGGAGCGATCAATATCAACCACGCCCGCAAACGGTGCCTCACCGCCACCTCGAGGCGGCGAATGGGCTACCTGACGATCTCTTTTGCCGCTCCGGCCCTGGGCGTCTTTCCATACATGTTGTTGACCACCCTGCCCTCCCGGCTGCCCAACGCGGCCTTGCTGGGCATTCTGTTGATCGGCAACATTGCCGTGGCCTTGATGATCGTGGTCATGACCTATACCGTCGCCTACTTTGGGGCGTTTACGCCAGACCGCGTGATAAAGTACGACTTTATCGACTATTTGCTGCGCGGGCCACTGCTCGCCTCGGTCATCGTGGTCATCTTTGTCACCGTGCCCAAAGTCGAAACCATCCTGGGGCTGCCCGGCGATCTGGTAACGCTCTTTGCCACCGTCTTGACCATCATCCTGGCGCAAAAAGGCATCAACCTGGCCCGCCCTTTTCTCAACCGCATCGTCTATCGACAAGACGTCGACGAGATCACCTGGCTCCAAGAACTGGACACACGGCTGCTCACGCCAAGCGACCTGATCCAATTCCTGGAAAACGTCCTCTTGTCCATGGCCGAACTGTTGCGCGTCCACAACGCCTTTGTCGTCACC
>CAYZYE010000024.1:0-29124 GCA_964481205.1 uncultured Anaerolineae bacterium
CCCCTCAACGGGGTTCGGCAAGGGGCTGGCCCCTTGCCAGAAAAACCCGTTTGTGCAGGTTGCCGAACAAAACTGTAGGGTGGCTAGTACAAAGAACACAATACTCAAAAGGAGGATAAATAATGACCCAATTTCCCAGAACAACGGTCGGTGGTGTGAGCCTGCCCCGGCTGTTGATCGGCAGCAACTGGTTTATGGGCTATTCGCACACCAGCCTGGCCCAGGACAGGTGGATCAAAGAGTTGCAAACCCGCGAGCGCATTGCCGGGATTTTGGCAACTTTTGCCGAATATGGCATCGACGCGGTGATGGGGCCGGTACACGACCACCTGGAAGAGTCGATCCAGGAAGCCGAACAAAAAACGGGTCATCCGTTCACCCGCATTTACACGCCCCATTTCAACATCGTGCCCGGCGGCCCGGCAGAAATGGAACCGGAGCGCGTCTTTGACCATTGCGCCGCGCTCAATGCCACTTTTTGTATGCCTCATCAGGCGATCACCGACGCGCTGACCGACCGGATGCACAAGAAAATCCGCGACATTGACAAATACACAGCCATGATCCGTGAGCGAGGCATGATCCCCGGCCTGTCCACCCATATGCCCGAATCGGTCATCTATGCCGACCGCGCCGCCGCCGACGTGGAAACCTATATCCAACTGTACAATGCCGCCGGGTTTTTGATGCAAGTCGAGGTCGATTGGGTGATGCGGATCATCCAAAACGCCCAAAAACCCGTGATGACGATCAAACCGCTGGCCGCCGGGCGGCTGATGCCCATCGTTGGCCTGACCTATGTGTGGAACACTATCCGCGACTGCGACATGGTCACCATCGGCACAACCACGCCCGATGAGGCCAAAGAGGTGATTGAAATCTCGTTGGATTTGCTCGATCGCCGCCTGCCCGAAAATGAACTGCAAAAAACGCGCAGCAAGAGATCGTTGGACGTGTCATAAACCAATCTGCTGCATCGACCCCGATTACATCTGCTCCAAACCATACCGCGCCGCGCCCATGATCGGCGCCCTGGGGTTGAGGATGACCTGTACCGGTATTCGCGCCATCAAGTCGTTAAACCGCCCCTTGTTCAAAAAGGCGTTGATAAAGGTACCCGTTTCCAGCGCCGGCAAAATGCGCGGCGGAATGCCGCCGCCCAGGTAAACGCCGCCGGTCGCCAACACTTTGACGGCCAGGTTGCCCGCTTCGGCGCCGAGAATGGACACGAACAGATCGAGCGCGGCCGAGGCCAGTGCGCACGGCGGCTGTCGATCCAAAGCCGCATCGACAATGATCGGATTCACATCGTCGGCCGCAGCCATCTTGTCGGCCAACCAGTCCGGCTCTGGCGCGTCGCCGCGTTCTTGGAGATAGGCGTACAAATCGGGCAGCCCCAACCCCGAACACGCCCGCTCACAGCTGACGTGCCCATATTTGCGCAAAAACTGCCACAATCCGACCTGAAGCTCGTTGGCCGGAGCAAAATCGGCGTGCCCGCCTTCCGAAGGATGCGCCCGGTAATGCGCGCCGTCCCAGGTGAGAAACGCCTCGCCCAAACCGGTACCCGGCGCGATCACGGCAATGGCCGCTTTTGGCTCTGCCCGGCCGCGGTTTAATACGTGCAAATCCTCCGGCTCTAAAATCGGCACCGAATTGGCGATCGATTCCAGGTCGTTCAACAAATAAACGTCCGCAAATCCCAGTTTCCCGGCCAACGCCCCGGCGTCGATGACCCAGGACAAATTGGTGATCGTCGCGCGCCCGCCGACCACCGGGCCGGCCACGCCAAAACACGCCGCCGAGGCTTCGTATTCGACGCCATTCAAAAACTCGGTCACAATCTCGTCCAAACCGGCATAGCCGGCGCTCGAAAAAGTGGCCTCGATCAACGGCTCGCGCGGCCCCTTGTCCGCCGCAAAAATGCCCAGATGGACTTTGGTTCCCCCAACATCTCCGGCCAGTAACATCACCTGCTCCCCCTGCTCATCCTGTTTTCGACGATATATAACATATCTCTATCCCACTCCAACCAGAACCAGGCCGGCAAACATGATCGCCACGCCGGCAAACTTGGGCGCAGTCCCCGGCTCTTTGAGGACGGCGACCCCCACCAGCGCGCCCAGCGGGATGCTCAACTGTCGAAAGGCGACAATATAACTGACGTTGCGGGCAAACCCCATCGCCACCAAAACCAGCGTATAAGCGGCAAAAATGCCCGCCCCGGCCAGCCCGGCCTGTCTGCGTCTCGTCTTCCAGACCTGGCTCCAGTCGGCGCGACCTTGCTTGCTCATCGACACGAACAAGGCCAGCCACAAGGACGCCGTCAGCCCCTCGAAAAACGCAAACAGTACCGTCACCGCCGCGCCGCCGGCCGGCGAACCCGGCATACGGCGCAAAATGCGCAGCGCATAATCGTCAATGATCGAATAGCCGGTTGTGCCCAGCGCGGCCAGCAAGGCCAACAGCGTGCCCGCCTGCACATAGTTTTTCCATCGCCAGTCGGAAAAGCGGCGCATGGGCAAGAACACGCTTCCGATCGCGATCAAGGCCATGCCCAGCATCGCCCCAGACGTCAACTGATCGATCTGCCCGCGCGCCAGGTTGAACAGCGCTACCAGCGCCACCGGCGCCGAACGCGCCAGCGGATAAGCGATCGACATATCGCCGGCGCGGTACGCCCCGGCCAACGCGGTGTAATACAGCGCCTGAAAAAAGCCGGTGACGATCAACCACCCCCACACCGGGGCCGTAAACATTGGCAGCGCGCGGCCAAAGAAAAACAATGCCGGGGTCAGGCACAAAAAACCCAGCGTGTTGGCCGCCAGCAAAAACGCCGCCGTGGGGTGCTCGCGTTTGCCAAGCAAATTCCAGCCGACGTGGATGATCGCCGAGACGAGAATGAGGACGACGGCAGTGATCGTCACCCGGCGCCCCATAAATGATCATAGAGCATCTGCGTGCGCCCGCGCAGCAGGTGCAGCATTTGCCGCGCGTGTGGATTCCCGGCGACGTGGGCCAGCATCAGGCGGCCCTCCTGGACGCACAACTCGTCGTGCTGGGGAAAAACCTCGCGGAACAAGAACTGGGTGTATTTGACCAACCGGAACGGCCCAAACGCGCGCGGTGGGTCGCCGGGCAGCGCCTCTACAGCGACCGAATACAGCCCTTTGACGCTATCGACCAGATCGACGAGATCGCTCGAAGGCGCCAGAACAACGGTATAATACCAGCCCAGCAACCCGCGCTCGCAGCCGTGCGCGTCACTCACGCCCACCACCGGAATGACCTTGCCGTGGGCGCGTTCCTCGTGATAGCGCGCCACCTGCAACGTGTTCGACTCGACCTCGTGCAGCCAATACCCGCCGATCAGTTCCAGCGCGTCGTAGGGCTGCCGTTCCAGGATCAGATCGACCAGGTCGGTTGGCACGTCGTAGCGATGCCTGGAAAGCCAGTAAGGATGGCAGAACACGGCCAGCCCGCCGCCCTCGCGGATTTTGTCGAAACACCACACGCAAGAGGCATAGGGATAGCGGTCGATCCCGTCCAAATCGTCCAACTCGCGCTCAATCTGCGCCACCTCATCCAGGTAGGATTCGGCGGCAAAGAGATCGTTGACGCTAAAATTGCCGCCAAAGTTGATGATATGCACCGGGTTGTCGGGCGGGTGAACCTCTTCGCCGGGATAAATGCGCAAGTCGATATCGACCTGCTCGAAAGCGCGGATCGCCTGCCACGAGGGCGTGTACAAGTGGTGATCGGTCACGGCCATAAAATCCAGCCCGATGCGCCGGCAAGCGCCGGCGACATAGGCCGGCGATTCGCGCCCATCTGAGCGGGCGCTGTGCATGTGCAGATCGCCCTTGAATGGTCGCCGGGCATACAAGTCGTCGTTTAGCGCATAAAGTCGGAACTCGGCAATCAGTTTTTGTTTTTTACCCGGCCCCTCATCGACGACAAGCAGCAGCGCGTATTCTTGCTCGCGTTCGAAATGACAGGCGAAGGTCAGCGCCCCATCGACCAACTCGAACGGGCAGGTTGGCGCCACCCGCCGGCGCATCTGCCCGGCCATGCCTTCCAGCGGCAAGAGGGTGAGCAGGTAGTTTTTGCCGTCTTGCAGGCGGCAGTGATCGAACAACGGTTTGATCGTGATCGTTGTCTCTTGTCCGGCGCGCACGATGCGCGGGTAAACGTCATAATAGCGATATTCTGAGCGGATTGACATCAATGTATCTCTCTTTCTAAAATGTCGTTGCCAGGGGGGGCAACGGACTCATTGGTATTTCGACGGGCGGCGGCGGAAACGTTTGATCTCGCTCTTGCGACGTTTGTTTTCCAGCCGCCGGCGTCTGGACGCGGCCGGCGCTCTGGTTTTGCGCCGGCGCTTGGGTTTTTTGCTGGCCTCCTGGATCAAGGCGCGCAGCCGTTCGACGGCGTCCCGCCGGTTGCGCGTTTGTGTTCGATAGCGGCGCGCGTCGATGATCAGCACGCCGTCCCGCGTCAAGCGCCGGCCGGCCAGCCGGCGCAGCCGCAGACGCACCTCTTCCGGCAGGGAAGGCGAGTGCGACACGTCAAAATAAAGTTGTACCGCCGTCGCCACCTTGTTCACGTTTTGCCCGCCCGGCCCGGAAGCGCAGATGAATTCAAAGCGCAGCTCACTGTCCGGGATGGTGATTGTGTCGGTTACTTGCATATTGTCCTCAACATATCGCATCGACGAGCGACTCAAAGCGGCATATACCGGCGCAAACAGCGTCAATGAACCGCGTCAAAACCAACAATGCCCTCCGTCGTCACAACACAAAACCGCTCTATTTTAACCCATCACCACTCAAAACGCAACCCCTGGATGATCCCTGGGCAGGGCAATTGCATTTATGTTTTCCAACATGCTGGCTGCGTTCTGTGGCCGCCCGAACATCAATGTTCGAGCTACACTGTGGCGCCGGATGAATCCGGCTTGATTCCTGACGCGCCAGGATAAATGCAATTGCCCTACCCTTTTGAGAGAACTCGTTTGACAAAAGCGGCGTTTTGATATAGAATACGCACGATCAGCGCTTGCCGCGGTAGCTCAGTTGGTAGAGCACTTGACTGAAAATCAAGGAGTCCCCAGTTCAAGTCTGGGCTGCGGCACTGGTTTCAGGCAAAGCCTGAGCAGGCGGGCTTGGCTCAGTGGTAGAGCATCTCCTTGCCAAGGAGAAAGTCACGAGTTCGAATCTCGTAGCCCGCTCTTTTTCTCCCCATCCAAACCGGAAATTCGATATGCGGGCTTGGCTCAGTGGTAGAGCATCTCCTTGCCAAGGAGAAAGTCACGGGTTCGAATCCCGTAGCCCGCTTCAGGTTGGTTGTTGCTGTTGACCAGGGTTTTTCTCAAATGATTGGCGGTCCTCATCCATTTTATGGGATGCAGGGCTTTTTTTTTTACCGGACGGGTGGGCCGCTTTCTTGGGCCAGCAAGTCATCGACTGCCGCCATGATTGCCGCGCGCGAATCAAGCGTGTCCAATTTGCGCCGCAGCTCGCTCACGCCGTTGATCCCCGACAGGTAATGAATCAGGTGCGACCGGAACTTGCGACACGCCACCAACTCGGCCGTCACCCGCCGCCGCTTGCGCCACCGCCCCTCGTCGACGGCGCGCGCGTACAATAGTTCCAAATGCTCGGCAATCACGGCTCTGCGCTCCGGCCATGACGGTGAAATATATGTCCCGTTTGCAAAAAACTGTTTGATTTGCTCAAATATCCACGGATTGCCAAACGCCCCCCGGCCAATCATGACCCCATCGACGCCGGTTTGTTCGAGCATCGCGGCGGCGTCTTGGGGACGGCGTATACCGCCGTTGCCGATCACCGGAATGTTTAACGCCTGTTTGATCTGTTTGAGCGCCTCCCAGTGAACCGGCCCCGAATGCTTGTCGGAGGCAAAACGGGCGTGAATGACCACCGCGTCGGCGCCGCCTTGTTCTACCGCATGCGCCACCTGGTCGATGTTGAACCGGTGCGGCGCAAGCCCCAGGCGCGTTTTGACCGTTAGCGGCAGCGACGTTGCCGCGCGCACCGCCTGGACGATGTTCCTGATCGCCTCCGGGGCGCGCATCAAGGCCACGCCCGCGCCGCGACGGGTGATCTTGCGCGCCGGGCAGCCGCAGTTGATGTCGAGCAGGTCGAACACGCCCATGCGTTCGATCTCTTGCGCGGCCTGCGCTATCGAATCGGGATTGGCGCCGTACACCTGCACGCCGATAGGACGCTCTTGTGGATAGGTCTCCAAATAGTGCATCGTGCGCGGGGTGCCGCGAATGATCCCCTCGACCGTCGCCACCTCAGTATAGACCATCCCCGCGCCGTAACGTTTGCACAAGCGACGAAAAGGCAGATCGGTATATCCGGCCATTGGCGCGAGCATCACCGGCCAATCGACGGTGAGCGCGCCGATTTGGAGCGGCTCAAGCGCAACGGGCATTGCGTTCTCCTCTACAAGCGTTCAAATCGGGAAGCCTGGTCATTATACTCGTTTTATCCCAGAACCCAAGTGGGGTGCGCCGCACCCTTGACAAAAGGTTCGAGTTCGGGTATGCTTACGACAGTTTTTTCACGGCTGATGCTTTGCCCGGCAAGGAGCCTCAACGTGTCATCTCGCAAATACTGGGTGGGTTTCAATATCGTGCCCGCGATTGGCCCGGCCAAGGTGCGCGCGCTGCTGGATTACTTTGGCGATTTGCAGACGGCCTGGCAAGCCCGCACACGCGACTTGTCTCGGGCCGGCCTGGATCGGCGAGCGATCCGCAACCTGGTACGCAAACGCGCCGAACTCGATCTTGATGACGAAATGCGCAAAATTGAACAACACAACGTTCATTTTGTGACCTGGGAAGATGACACGTACCCCTCGCTGCTCCGCCAGATTTACAACCCCCCGCCAGTTTTGTACATCCGCGGCGAGTTGCGCCCCGAAGACGAATGGGCCGTCGCCGTGGTCGGCACGCGCAAAGCAACCATATACGGCAAGCAAGTGACCCGAACCTTGGGCCGCGAGTTGGCCCAAAACCACGTCACCATCGTCAGCGGCCTGGCCCACGGCATCGACGCTGCCGCGCACCGCACCGCGCTCGACGCCGGCGGGCGGACGATCGCCGTCCTGGGTTGCGGACTGGACCGCGTTTACCCGGCGCAGAACAAACAATTGGCCCACGACATTGTCGAAAATGGCGCGCTGGTCAGCGATTATGCGCTGGGCACCCCCGCCGACGCTCGCAACTTTCCCCCTCGCAACCGCATCATCAGCGGATTGTCGCTTGGCGTGCTGGTGGTCGAGGCGGCGACACGCAGCGGCGCCTTGATCACCGTCGATTTCGCCCTCGAACAGGGACGCGACGTGTTTGCCGTGCCGGGCGACATTACTCACAAAAACAGCGCCGGATGCAACCGTCTGATCCACGATGGCGCAAAAATGGTGCTCGGCGTTCAGGACATACTGGAAGAACTGAACCTGACCATGATCGAGCAGCATGTCGAGGTGCGCGCCACTTTGCCCAAAGACGAGACCGAAGCCCGGCTGCTCGCGTTCGTATCCGACGAGCCGATCCACATGGACGAGATCTGTCGCCAAACCGATCTGCCGATCCAGCAAATCAGCAGCACACTGGCCATGATGGAACTCAAGGGTATGATCCGCCAGGTGGGCGGCATGAACTATGTCCTGGCCCGAGAGAGCCGCGCGCCCTATCGCCTGGACTAGGAGCGTGCTCAAGAACCCCCCAGCACACCTGCCAACCGCAGGGAATGCTCTGCTTTCCATCGCGAGAGCGAGATTCTTTTATTCCTGCGGTCGCTACCAGGAAACAACTTTGGATTCAAGCCACGAGATTCTGAGCCAGATTACCCAGGTCTTGTTTTAGTACTAGAGTGGTGATCATAAATATCACAAGGAGGTGTATCTATGTCTGTTTATGCGTTTATTATGGCCGGCGGCGTCGGCACGCGGCTTTGGCCGCGCAGCCGCACAAGCACGCCCAAGCAATTTCTCGATCTGCTTTCCGACGAGACGATGCTCCAGGACGCCTACCAACGTCTGCAACCTGTCATTCCCGCTGAAAACATCCTGATCGGCACCGGGGCCGCCTATGTCGCCACCGTGCAGGAACAGCTGCCCGGTCTGCCCGCCAACAACATTGTCGTCGAACCGTCGGGGCGGGGGACGGCGCCGGCGATCGGCCTGGGCGCGATGCACATTTATCGCCGCGACCCCGACGCGGTGATGGTCGTCGTCACCGCCGATCATTATATCGGCCAAATTGCCCGCTTTCAGCGCGTGCTGCGGGCGGCGACCCAGGTCGCGCATGACGGGCATCTGGTCACGTTGGGCATCACCCCCAGCTTTCCCTCGACGGGATATGGTTATATTCGTCGCGGCGAACTGTTGACCACCGTCGATGGCTTTACCGTTTACCACGCGCGCCGTTTTACCGAAAAGCCGGATGCCTCTTTGGCGCAGGCTTTTCTCAGCAGTGGATTGTACAGCTGGAACAGCGGCATGTTTATCTGGCAAGTCAAGTCGATCATGGCCGAATTTGAGCGCCAAATGCCCGAATTTTACGCCCAATTGGACGAGATTGGCCGGGCGGTAGACACGCCGCGCGGCTCGGCCACGTTGCAAAGGGTGTGGCCGGGTGTCGAAAAGCAAACCATCGACTATGGGATTATGGAGCGCGCGCTCGATGTCGCCGTCATTCCCGTTCACATCGGCTGGAACGATATTGGCAGTTGGAGCACATTGATGGAACTGCTCGACGCGGACAAAAACGGCAACGTCGTGATCGGCGATCACATCACTCTCGAAACGCGCAACACGCTGATCTATAGCGCCAAAAAACTGGTGGCAACGATCGGCGTCCAAAATTTGATCATTGTCGAAACCGACGACGCCCTGTTGATCTGCCCGCAAGACCGCGCCGAGCAGGTGCGCAAAGTGGTCGATATTTTGCGCGAACGGGAGCAAAACGATCTGTTGTAACCGCGCCGGGGCCCGACACGGTTTAACAAAATCCCGTCATTCATGCGCCAGCAGCGACGGGATGGGGATTCGGCGACGGAATCCTCATTCCGTCGCTGCGTTTTTGGTTGGTTCAATCCGCAGCCTCGGACTCTCTATTCTGAGGCCCGCCGGCGGCGGATGAACCGGTGGACCCGCGCGGCAGGCGGAATGTCGCTCGTCCCGCCGATGGTGGTCACGGCGATGGCGCCGCAGGCATTGGCAAAGCGCAGCGCTTCCGGCATTGCCATTTCTTCGACGACCCGCGCATAGACAAACCCGGCGTTAAAAGCGTCGCCCGCGCCGGTGGTGTCTACCGGCGCGACGGCAAAGCCGGGTGCGCGCCACACCCGATCACCGGAGCGGGTCAGCGCGCCTTGCGCGCCCAGTTTGACGATCACGTTTTTCGTGTAGCGAGACAAGATCGCGCTTGCGGCCTCGACGTCCGCCTGGCCGGTAAAGTGCAGCGCCTCGGTCTGGTTGGGAAAAAAATAATCGACGTGGGGCAAAATTTCAAAAATGTCTTGCCCCCACCTTTCGGCGGGGTCCCAGCCGCTGTCGAGCGAGGTGGACAGCCCGGCCTCGTGCGCCGCTTTGAACAACGCCGGCAGGCCGGGACGCAGCTTGTGCTGCAAAAAGATCGATGCGCTGTGCAAGTGATCGTAATTTTTCAATCGATCCAGGTCGAGGTCGTCCAGGCTCAGGTTGGCGATCGCGCCGAGGTAGGTCATCATCGCCCGGTCGTCCGGGTAGGTCAGCGAGATCGTCGCTCCGGTACGGATGTCCGGGTCGCGGATCACGCCGCCGGTGTCCACACCCATCCGCGCCAGTTCGCCGATCAGGAATTCGCCCAATCCATCGGCGCCAACCTGGCTCCACATCGCGGTATCGCCGCCCAGGCCGGCCATCCAGCAGGCGCAGATCGACGAGGAGCCGCCGATCACGGTCTGGAAATCGTCGCAGAGCAGTTCTTGACCCAGCACGGGCAGCGAAGGCAGGCCGCTCATAATCAGGTCGGCGTTCAATTCGCCGACAACCAACAGTTTTTTCATCGTTCGTTTACCTTTTTTGTGTTCGTTATAGCTCGATGACCGCCTTGAGGTTGTGGGGGCGGTCGGGGTTCAGCCCTTTGGCAATTGCGCGGTGAAAGGCGATGCGCTGCAAGACGGGCAGGCAGAGTGCGCCGCGCGTCCACTCGTCGAGGTCGCTCTTTAGCTCGACGACGTAATCGGGGCGGGTATCTCCCAGCCTGGCGGCATCGTCGATCAGCGCCAGTGTGCGCCCGCCGAGCGCCTGCATGTCGCGCAAAACCCCCAGTTCGCGTTCCAATCCAACATCGGACAGCAGGCCAACGACCAGGCTTTGCTCATCGACCATCGACATTGGCCCGTGGCGAAATTCCATCGCGTGGTAGGCTTCCGAGTACGAGAGCGACATTTCCTTTGTTTTCAGCATCGCCTCACAGGCCAGGCCGTACAGCGCGCCGCTGCCCAGGAAAAAGAAGCGCTGGATACGTTCGTCTTGTCCCAGTTGTTGGGACAGGTTGCCCAGCCGCTCGATCAGCGATGTGAGCGCCGCAGGCAGGCGCTCGAGGCGGTCGAGCATGGTCTGATCTGGGGCGAGCAGGGCGCTCAGCCCCAGGGTGAGCAGGTACATGCTGCTAAAAGAGCGCGTTTGCGCCACCGATTCTTCTTGCGCCTCCGGGCAGGCCAGGACAAGATCGGCTTTTTGGGCTAACGGGCTGTCGGGATAGCAAGTGACGACCAGCGCCGGGCCGTCGCACTCGGCCTGGAAACGATCGGTAGCCCAGAGGGTTTCCGTCGTCGTGCCGGAACGGGAAACGGCGAGCAGCATGGTGCGTTTTTGGCGGGGCGCGCGGCCATAGAGCCACAGTTCAGAGGAGGGGAGCGCGCGGGCCGCAATGCCGGCGTGGTGGTTCAGCGTTGCAGCGGCGGCGCGGGAGAGATAATAGGTCGATCCGCAGCCGATGACGAGTGCCTGTTCCGGCGCATGCTCGTCGATGAATGATTGCAAGTTGTCTCTGTTTGTTTTCAACCGGGTCAGTGTGGCTTGCCAGACTTGGGGTTGGCTGGCGATTTCTTGCCAGGTGTGCGAGTGTTCCATCAGGACTCCTTTGCTCGAATAGCGGGAATGATTTTGTCATTGGATTGTACCCGAAACTTGAAATTGACGCAAATATACACCATAGACTATAAATGAGGCCGGAGAATGGCTTGCTTTTTGATGCAAGGTGTGTTATGATTTTCCAATTGTAGATTTTGTAAATGCAGGAGGGATTGGCATCGAAACGACGGATCGAATCATTCATCTTGATGCGCTTGTTGACGCCTTGCCGGCCGCGGATCGCGCTGTTTTCGAGCGTATTTTTCATCTTCAGGTCTCGACCGGCCGGTTGGTGGCGCCGGAATCAATGCGCGGGTGGATCGAGACCCACCTGGGCGCGGTCGAGGCGGTCAGCGAGCAGCGTGTGCTCAAAGTGACCAATCTGATCACTTTGGAGGGCGCGTTGTTCAATCCGCTGCGCGGCGCGCGCCCGCTCGATCTTGATCTTGGCGGGGATGTGCAAACGGTGATCGAGCAGACGCGCGGCGGCCCTTTTTGCCACCCGGAGATGTTGACGCCGGAGGATATTTTGGGCGATGGCGATGCCGGGCGCGTGTACGGCAAGTACTGTATGACGGCCAGCAATATCACAAAATGTGATGGTTATCATAGCCTGGTGATTTTTGACGATCACAATCCGCTCAATATTACGCCGGCGCGCGTTTACGATTATATCGACACGGCGTTGCGTTGGGCCAAGCGGGCGCATAACGCCGATCAGGCCGCCAGGTACTTTTTTTTGATGTGGAATTGCCTGTGGAAGGGCGGCGCGTCGATTGTGCATGGGCATCTTCAGGTGGCCTTGGGGCGGGGGATGCACTATGCGCGCGTCGAACATTGGCGCCGGCAAGCGTTGCTCTATCGACTGGCGCACGGCGAGAATTATTTCGACGATTTGTATCGCGTTCACGCCGCGCTGGGGTTGGCGGCCTCGGTCGGCGAAACGCGGGTCATCGCGTCGCTGACGCCGGTGAAAGAACAAGAGTTGTTGTTGATTTCACCGACGCGCTGGGTTCACAGCGATGATTTCAAAAAAGCGATTGGCGTTGTCCTGGATAAATATATGCGGACGTTGGGGGTGCAGAGTTTCAACCTGGTGTTGTTTCAGCGCCCCATTGACTCGGCGCCGGAGGATTGGGATGGCTTTCCGGCGTTGGTGCGCATTGTCGATCGCGGTGATTTGCGGGTGCGCACGACCGATGTGGGATGTATGGAGCTGTACGGATCCAGCGTGATTTCTTCCGACCCATTCGCGGTGATCGAGGCGATCGGTGGCTGATCTTGTTGAGAAATGCTGCCGGGGTGTTTTCGGCGGCTGGCAGGTGTGTTGGCGCGTTTTTCCAATGGATTCGATGATGGGGGTTGGGCAGAGACGGGGTGGGTATGAGCAAACAACGAATTTTGGTCATTGACGACGACGCCAAGTTGACCCACTTGCTCAATATTTTTATGAGCAGGAATGGTTATGACGTTTCGGTTGCTAATTCCGGACGCGACGGGTTGCAGTTGGCTTATAAATTGCACCCCGATTTGGTGATCCTGGATGTGATGATGCCTGGCATGGATGGCTTGACGACATGTGCGCGATTCCGCGAGGTGTCGGATGTGCCGATCATTATGCTTACGGCCAAAGGTACCGAAAAGGATATTGTGGATGGATTGGAAAAAGGGGCGGATGACTATGTGGTGAAACCCTTTCGGGTGTCCGAGTTGCTGGCCAGGGTCAAGGCTGTTCTTCGCCGCAGGTCGGGCAAACCGGATGCCGCCGAGTTGCAGGTGTTTGGTGATGGCGAGATCACGATCAATATGTCCAAGCGGGAGGTGATCGTTCGCGGTAGCGAAGTGAATTTGACGCCGACCGAGTATGATTTGTTGATGTGTCTGGTTCGGAACCGGGGGCGCGTCCTTTCCAGGGAGATGCTGCTGGCCCACGTATGGGGTGACGAGTATGTCGAGGCGACGCAGTATCTCAAACTGTATATCCGGTATCTGCGTCAAAAGATCGAACAGGATCCCAGCAATCCAGAATATATTTTGACCGAGTGGGGTATTGGCTATCGTTTTGAAGACAAATAAGAAACGATAGGCTGTGATGCTGTGTTCTAACGAGTTTCTAATATACCCTTAACTTTCTTCTAACTATTTGATGATATAATAATTTCTGGTTGTGTTGTCTTGTTTCCAGGTTGGTTGGAGGCATATACTTTTGGTTGGAGAAAAAATACTGGTTGTCGATGACAAGCCAGCAAGTGTCGAACTTTTAGCCGAGTATTTGTTACGTCCAAATGAATATGTGCCGCTTGTCGCCAGCGATGGGGTTCAGGGTTTGCAGGTTGCGATTGCAGAGCAGCCCGATTTGATCATCGTCGATCATCGTATGCCCAAAATGTCCGGCGTAGAGATGCTGCGAGAGCTGCGGAAACGCTCGCTCGATGTGCCGGTGATCCTGATGACGGCCTTTGGCGCCGAGTCGGTGATCATTGAGGCTTTGCGTTTGGGGGCTTGTGATTATATTGCCAAGCCGTTCGAGTTGGACGAGATGTTGAGTGCGATTGAACGGGGACTAGAGGACAGCAGCGTCCATCGCAAACGAAACCGCGCCTGGGAAGAGTTTCAAGATCGGATCAAGCGGCTTGGTTCGCTGCACGGTATGAGTGCCGAAAAGGTTTTGAGCCTGGTGGTTGACTCGGCGGTTCAGGTCACCGGCGCCGAAGAAGCGTATCTGCTCCTGGTGGACGAGTCGACCAACGAGTTGTATTTGCGCGCCGAAAAGAATTTGGGCGATGACGTGGTGCAAGGTCTGCGGATGCGCGTCCAGGATTCGATTGCCGGGCACGTCGTTCGGACCGGGCAGCCTGTTTTGTTCAACCCGTTGGATGCCAATCAGCGTTTCAGGGTCAAGACCGGTTATTTTGTCAACTCGATGATCAATGTGCCGCTCAAGGTCGACGGGCACGTGATTGGCGTGTTGGGCGTTGCCAATCGGTTGAGCAAAGAGGCTTTTGCCCGGATCGATGTCAAGATCGTTTCCTCGCTGGCAGATTATGCCTCGGTTGGCATCGAGAACGCGCGTCTGTTCGGCCAGGTTCGTTTGGCCCTGGATCGGCGGATGAAAGAATTGTCCGCGGTCCAGATTTTGAACCACGAATTCCTCCGTTCCCCCGGTGTGGATCGCGTTTCTCATCTGGCGCTGCTTCAGGTGGTCGAGGCAACCGGCGCTCAGGCCGGGGCCATTGGTCTGAACCAGGACGATAAATTGACCTGGGTGGTTTGCGGTTATTTAAAAGCGCACGAGTCCACGCTGGCCTGGGATCAGGGCGTCATTGGCCGGGTGGTCGAAACGGGGAAACCGGCTTTGATTGACAATGTGGTCGATGATCCGGATTGGCGCGGCGCGCCGGCGGAAACCCGTTCTGTGTTGGTTGTTCCCGTGTTGCGCGGCGGTGTGGTGATGGGGGTGATTTGTCTACACAGCGCCCAGCACTGCGCTTTTGTTCCCGGCCAGCTTCAGTTTGTGGTGGGGGTGGCGGAATATATTTTGGTGGTGTTGGAAAATGCGCGGCTGTGGAATACGATCGCCAAAGAGCAGCGCAAGATCGAGATGATTTTGAGCAGTATGGCCGACGGCGTGTACACGGTGGATCGCGATTTGCGGATCCAGAGTTGGAACCGCGCGGCCGAACGGATTACCGGATGGAGTCAGGAGCAGGTGACGGGCAAGACGTGCGCCGAGGTGCTCAGAACGGTGGATGCCTCTGGCGCATCTTGTTGTGAGCGAACTTGTCTGCTGCGGGGGGTCATGATCGGCGGTTCGCGGCCGGTTGCCGATCGCACAGATTTTACCATCATTCACAAAAACGGCCATCCGGTGGCGATCTCGTGCAGTGTGGCCCCATTGCTCGATCATGCGGGCGATGTTGTCGGCGGGGTGTCGGTTTTTCGTGATATTTCCTCGATGCGTATGCTAGAGCGGACCAAGCGCGAGTTTATCTCGATGGTTTCACATCAACTGCGTTCTCCTTTGACCAGCATTATGGCCTCGGCCGAATTGCTCGCCGAACCGGACCTGTCGCCGGACCTTCAGACCGAGATGGTGCAGCTTGTGCAGTCGCAGTGTGAGGTTTTGTCGGGGTTTGTAAGCGACATCATTAGTGTGGCCGAGGTAGAGTCGGGAACGGGTTCGTTGAAAAAGCAACCCGTGCCCCTGGAAATGGTCATTTTTCAGGTCATTGGGTCTTTTCAAACCAGTTATCCGGATCGTGCTTTTGTGACGCGCATTCCGCAAGGCCTTGGGCCGGTCAGCGGCGACGCCAAAAAACTGGCTACCGTTTTGGAGAATTTGGTCGATAACGCGATCAAATATTCGTCTGAGGCCAGCCCGATTACCATTCAAGTGCGAGACACTCCAGAGCAGGCCGTTGTTCAGGTCATCGATCAAGGGATCGGCATTCCCGTCGAGCAGTTGGACAACCTGTTCACTCAATTTCACCGTGGGGATGGCAGCAATACGCAGCGCGTCTACGGTACCGGGTTGGGGTTGTATGTCGCCAAAAAGTTTATCGATATGCAGGGCGGCAGGATTTGGGTGCAAAGCCAGGTCGGTCAGGGGTCTTGTTTTAGCTTTGCTTTGCCGTGGTGGACACAAGACCTGGCAAGCGCAGCGAACGCCGAGATCGTAAAGAAATAAAACATCCAGTAGCGTCGTAGATATTCACGAATACAGGACAGTCTCAGCAGGTGCCAGGTTGGTTAGTGGGATTTGAAATTCAACTTGGAGCAGAGTCCTGCCGGGTTCCAAAGAGCCTTTTTGGTTTATCGAGAGGGGAGGCGTGCGGCGATGGGGATGTATGAGGATCGAATCAAGGCGCTAAAATTTGAATATCCAGCACATATTCCGATCGGTGTGAGCATTTTGCCGGCGGCCTGGATCAAGCATCGTGAAGCATTGGACGACATTGTCACCCGTCATCCGATCTTGTTTGGCGAGCGTCATAAAGGAGACCGGGATTACGACGCCGTCGGCGGCACCTATGTGGCCGGCGCTCACGTCGATGTGTGGGGCTGTGTGTGGAGCAACCTCAAAACCGGTCAAGAGTCGATTGTGACCGGGCATGCCGCGCCGACGCGGGCGGCCGTGCATACGCTCACCGTGCCCCAAGAGGATGTTGGCTTTCGACATGGGTTTATGTACCTGCGTCTGGCCGATTTGCGCGGTTTTGAAGAGTTGATGATCGATTTTGCCCAAGAACCGCCCGAACTGCAAATGTTGATCGATGTGGTGTTGGCGTACAATTTGCGGCAGGGCGACCTGCGTCTGGCCGATCTGCGGGCGCAAGATAAGGCGGGTCAGATTGTCTATTTTGGCGACGACCTGGGGATGCAAGAACGTTTGCCGATCAGCCCGATCAAATGGCGCAAGTACCTCAAGCCTTGTTATATGCAGATATACAAACCTTTCTGTGATGCCGGGTATGATGTCTATATGCACACCGATGGACATATCATCGAGATCATTCCCGATCTGATCGACTGTGGCGTGCGGGTCGTCAATCCGCAGATTCGCGCCAATGGCCTGGATAACCTGGTCCGGGTGTGCAAAGGCCGGGTATGCGTCGATCTCGACCTCGACCGGCAGCTATTTCCTTTTTGCACGCCATCCGAGATTGACGATCACGTGCGCGAGGCGGTGGAAAAACTTGGGTCGCCTCGTGGCGGGTTGTGGCTCAAGGCCGAGATCGGCGATGACGTGCCGTTGGAAAATGTCGAGGCAATTTGCACGGCGCTAGAGCGGTACCGCTCGTATTACGCCTGAACGTCCGTTTGCCAGGCCACAAACTGCCGTTCATACAGCTCCTTGTACAGTCCCCCCTGTTCCACCAACCCGTCGTGACTGCCCTGTTCGACGATCCGCCCATCATCGATGACGTAAATACGGTCGGCGTTGCGCACGGTGCTCAGGCGATGGGCGATGACGATCGCCGTCCGCCCGGACAGCAGTCGATCCAGCGCTTCCTGGATCAGCGCTTCCGTCACTGTGTCCACGCTCGACGTGGCTTCGTCCATGATCAGCAGGCGCGGGTCGACGAGCAGCGCGCGGGCGATGCAGATCAGCTGCCGCTGTCCCACCGAGAGGTTGACGCCGCCCTCCAGGATTTTGGTGGCATAGCCATCGGGCAGGCGGCGAATAAAAGCATCGGCGTTGGCCTCATGTGCGGCGGCGTGTACCGCCTCGTCGTCGATGCTGGGGCGGCCAAAGCGAATGTTGTCGGTGATCGTGCCGGGAAATAGAAACGGGTCTTGCGGCACCAACCCCATCTGGCTGTGCAGGCTTTGGTGAGTGATGTCGCGCAGGTCATAGCCGTCGATCTTGATTGCGCCTCGCGTCGGCTCGTAAAAGCGCGCCACCAGATTGGCGATCGAGGTCTTGCCCGCGCCGGTCGGGCCAACCAAAGCAATCGTCTCCCCCGGTTCGACGGCGAGTGTGATATGATGCAATACCTCTTGCTCTGGTGTGTATTGAAACGATACGTCGCATAATTCGATGCGTCCTTGAATGAGCGGCGCCGGAATCGCCCCTTGCCGATCTTGTACCGCCGGTTTGGCGTCCAGCAGCTCGAGTACACGCTCGCCGCCGGCCGTCGCGGCCTGCAAAGTGGTGTACAGTTGGCTCAGATCGCGAATGGGATTGAAAAAACGTCCCACGTAGGCCAAAAACGCCACCATCACGCCAATGGTCAGCGTTCCGCGTGCGATCATTGCGCCGCCCACCCAGAGCACAATGCAGGTCGCGACGATGCTCAAAACGTCGACGATGGGCAAAAAGACGAATGACAGGGACATCGCGTTGATATAGGTGTCTCGGTTGGCGCGATTGATCGCCTGGAACCGTTCCTGAGTGTTTGCCTCCTGGGCGAAAGCCTGGATCACACGCATCCCATTGATATTTTCGGCCAGGTCGCCGATCACGGCCGCTATTTTTTCGCGTGTTTGCCGAAAGGCGACGCGCGCGCGGCGGCTGAACCACAACGTCGCCAGGACCATCACGGGCAGCACGCTGAATGTCAGCAGCGCCAGACGCGGTTCCATACTGGTCATCACCACGATGGTGCCGATCAGCATGATACCGTCGCCGAGCAGGCTGATCAGCCCTTGTGAGAGCAGCTCATTGATCACGCCCACGTCGCTGAATACGCGCGAGATGGTCACACCGATGATGTGGGTGTCGTGGTAGGGCACCGAGAGGGCCTGCAAGTGCCGGAACAACAGCCCGCGCAGTGTGGTCAGCACCCGCTGTCCGATCCACGAGAGCAGGTAGCGTTGCATCGCCGACGACAAATAGACCGCGCTGAGAGTCAGCGCCAGCCAGATGCTGGTCACGAGCAGCCCCCGTCCTTCTTTGTGGGCAATGTTTTTGTCAATGGCAACTGCGGTCAAGATGGGGGAGAGCAAATTTGCGCCGGACGAGATGAGCATCAACAGCGCGGCCCAAAGCATTTGCCGCCGGTAGGGACGGACAAATTTGAGCAGCCGCCACAGCACGCGCCCGCTGATGCGTCCACTCTGTTCTTTCGACCCCATGCGGCGCAATGTGCCGCCGGGGCCGCGCGAGGTCGCGCTGCCGCCGAGGTTGATCATATCGCTTGCCTTTCGTACAAGAGTTTGGGTGTTTCCAGAAAATTAACCAGCCCACGTTGCTCTCGCCGGATTGCCAAATCCAGGCCGAGCAGACTGGGACAAACTCTGGAACTCGCTTACGCCGACTCGGCTTGCGGCCGGAGTTGCTTGTAGTAAATGTCGGCATAGATTTCGCTGTTTTTCAAAAGTTGTTCGTGCGCGGTGTGGTGTGATGTGCGCACGCCGCGCGCCACAATGCGTCCCTTGTCCAGCACCAACACCTGATCGGCGTGGCGGATGGTGCTCAACCGCTGGGCGATGACAAACGAGGTGCGTTGTTCCATCAGTTTGGACAGCGCTGCCTGGATCAATGCCTCCGTCTCGGTGTCGACGCTAGAGGTGGCGTCGTCCAGGATCAAAATGCGCGGGTTTTTGAGGATCGCCCGCGCGATCGCCACGCGCTGCTTTTGCCCGCCAGAGAGGGTCACGCCGCGCTCTCCGACCCCGGTCTGGTAGCCTTGCGGCAGCGAGAGGATAAAATCGTGCGCCGACGCGGCTCTGGCCGCTTCAAATACTTCTGGTTCGCTCGCCGACGGCCGTCCAAAGGCAATGTTTTCGTAAATGGTGCTGGCAAACAGGGTTGTGTCTTGCAGCACGATGCCAATGTTTTCGCGTAGCGAATTTAGCGTCACATGCCGAATGTGCTGCCCGTCGATCAAAATTTGCCCTTCGGTGGGGTCGTAGAAACGGGGGATCAGGTTGATGATCGAACTTTTGCCGGAGCCGGTTGCGCCGAGCAGCGCGATCATTTGCCCCGGCAACGCTTCCAGATCGATCTGGTCCAGCACGCGGCGTCGTCCGAAATAGGCCAGGGACACTTTGTTGAAACACACGTGTCCCTGCACGTTTTGCAGCACCTGGGCGTCGGGCAGGTCTTGCACGGTCGATTGGGCGTCCAGGATTTCAAAGATGCGCTCGCCTGAAGCGGTGGACTGGGCAACGGCGGCAATGATCCAGCCCAGCCGGCGCACCGGGGCGAGCAGCTGTCCGACGTAGGTTGTAAAGGCAACCAATTCGCCGATGGTTAGCGCGTCATCGATCACCAGCCGCCCGCCAAAGTACATGACCAGGATGGCGCCGACGCTGGTGAAAAATTGGAGCAGGGGGAGATAGGTGGCGCGCATTTTGGCGGCGTTCATATTCAGGCCGAGTACCTGGGCGTTGCCGGCGTCAAAACGTTCGATCTCGGCTTGTTCCTGGGCAAAGGCTTTGACCACCCGCGCGCCGCGCAAGTTTTGCTCCACGCGCGCGGTCAGATCGGCCATTTGCTGCTGGATGGCCCGCGACAAGGGGCGAAAGCGTCGTCCAAAGTCCCACGCCCCGTAAGCCAAAAAGGGTACGATGACCAGCGTCATCAGCGCCAGCTGCACGTTCATGCCGATCATGGTGTAGGCAATGCCGATGATCAGGGTGGTGATTTCGACCAGGCGTAAAAAAGCGCGCCCGGTGAGAAAGCGCACTCGATCCACATCATTGATCGCCCGCGCCAACAGTTGCCCCGTTTCTGATTGGTCGTGATAGCTGAACGAAAGCGATTGCAGTTTTTGGTGCAGGGCGTTGCGCAGGTCATAGGCCACACTTTGCGAAGCGATCTCGGTCCAGCGGCCAAAAAAATAGGTGCAGCCACCGCGCAGCAGGGTCAGCCCCATCAGCGCCAGCGCGCCGCGTTGGATCGCACCCAGATCGCCGCCCTTGATGCCATAGTCGACCATTGCGCGGATGATTTGCGGCAGGTACAGGGTGATCGCGTTGTTGATCAGCAGCAGCGCATACGCGCCGACCACGTGCCGTCGATATGGGCCCAAGTATCCCAGGCAGCGAAGCAATATTTTGGCGTTCTTGCTCCGAAGGCGCAGCGGCATTGTCGGATTAGTCATGTGTTGGCTCGAGCACGGCGGTCAGTTCGGCGATGGCCAGGTTGATCGGCAGCAGGCGCTCTTGCGGCAGCGATTTCAGCCGCTCGCGCAGCAAGGGGATGCCGCCGGTCGGCGGTTTTTGTGCCAGTGCGCTGCCCGCCTGGGTCAAGGTGACGATGACAACGCGGTTGTCTTGGGGCGACCGGGCGCGGGTGGCATAGCCCAGCGTTTCCAACTTGTCGACCAGTTCCGAGGCGCTGCTGTTGCTGATGTACAGGTAATCGGCCAGCTGCCCGATGGTCTGCGGGCCGGCGTTGTGCAGGTGGCGCAGGGCGGCGATCTTGCGCCCGCTCAGTCCTTCGCTTTGCATTTGCCGCGAGTACCGTCGCAGATGTCGATACAAGGCCAGGAACTGGTGGATGGTTTTGGTATACAGGGCATCGTCTTGTTCGCTCATTATGCTCTCCACGCAGGCAGAAAATTGGTTCGTTGTGTAAATTTTTGTTTCCGAATTATTCGGTTTCTAAATAATTTACCATCAGGTCGGCGTTTTGTCAAGTTTTGCGGGGAGAGAATGAGACGGTGATGCAGGGTCAGGATTATCGCGGGGATGTGGTTTACGAGGTGACGATTTTGCTGGACGATCTCGATGATGCGCGATTTTTGCGCTGGGGGATGACGACGATGGTCGAGATCGATACGCGCAGAGTTTGGGAGCGACGCCTTTGGCGCGGGTGAGTCGGAGCAGGTCTGGGCGATGTACGGCCCAGGCCTGTTTTTGTTTGCCCCGGTTTGCCCTTTGCGCTGCTCTTTGATACAATAGGCGCGTGGTTGTCTGGTCGTTTGGCGTGTTTGAACGACACGGGGGTGTTTCAAATGGGGTGGGCGTCCGTAGTATCGCCCCTTGCGGGCGACCCGTGGACCGGGTATGAGGGGAGTCATTTTGGAGCAAGGATCGGTATCCAGGTACAGGTTGGTCTATATATTGTCCATTTTTGTGATTGCCCTGAAAAGGTTGTGGCACCAACGCGGGCTTGCGGCTTCGTTGCTCATTGGCATGATCGCGGCTGTGGCCTTGACGGTGAGCATTCCCATTTACGCCGATGCGATCAGCTATCGGGTGCTCTATGAAAAGTTGAGCCAGTTTGCTCAAGATAACTCGCCGCCGTTTTCGTTTTTGTTTCGCTATATTGGCAGTTGGGACGGCTATCTGGAATGGGAGGATGCGCGCCAGATCGAGCAGTTTATGAGCGGCGAAGCGGCTTTTGTGTTGGGTTTGCCGCAAGAGATGATGGTTCGTTATTTCAAGACCGACAAGATGCGCTTGTTCCCGGCCTCAGAGTCGGTTTATTCGGCCAAGGAGACGCCGCTGACCTATGTGTCGTTGGGTTTTATCAGCGACCTGGAATCGCATATCGACATTATTGACGGGCGTTTCCCCGATCCGGTGTTGAATAACACGGATGCGATTGAAATTATGGTTCCCTTTGCGTTGGTCGAAGAGCTGGGCGTCCAACCCGGTGAGACGTACTCGGTCTATTATCCAGAGCCGATGGCCGAGGGGGCCAAAATTCAGACCTATTTTCAGCGCAAGATTTATATTGCCGGTATCTGGCAGCCTCGCAACGCGAATGATCCGTATTGGTTTTACCAACCGTCCGCGTTCGACGAGACGCTGTTGATGCCGGAGGCCAGTTATCTTCAGATGGCCGCAGGGATGAAGGGCGAGGTGGGGTTGGCGGTGTGGTATTTGGTCTGCCGGGGCGATTCCATTCGCTCCGAGGATGTGGGGCCATTGACCCGGCGCATTGCGATGGTGCGCAACAAGGCCGGCGCGCTTTTGCACGACATCGACCTGGGGCGGTCGCCTGAGGAGGCGCTGCTCGACTATATGCGCACCGTGCAGTTGTTGACCATTGTCTTGTATGTGATCAGTTTGCCGATCTTGGGGGTGGTGTTTTATTTTGTCACCTTGATCTCGTCGATGATTGTGCAGCGACAGCGCAACGAGATTGCCATGCTGCGCAGTCGCGGGATGACGACGGGGCAGGTGGTGATGGTGTACGTCCTGGAAGGGCTGATTGTCGGCGCGGTGGCGATGGCCGCGGGTGGTTTTTTGGGGGAGCGGTTTGCGCAGGTGATGGGCTGGACGCGCTCTTTTTTGCTCCTGGAATATCGTTCGTTTTTGCCGACGGTGCTGTCGTGGCATACGCTGCGGTTCGGTCTCGTGACCGTGGGCGTGGTGATTGTGGCCAGTGTCGTTCCGGCGCTCGGCGCGGCCAGGGCAACTATTGTCACCTATAAACAAGAGTTGGCGCGGACGCTCAAGGCGCCTTTTTGGCAGCGTATGTTTTTGGATGTGGTTTTGTTTGTGCCCGCCTGGTATGGTTATTATGTCTTGAAACGACGCGGCACGTTGTCGATTATTTTTGGTACAGAGCGTTCTGATTCGCCTTTTAGCAACCCTTTTTTGTTCTTTATTCCGGTCTTGTTTGTCTTTAGTGTGGCGCTTTTTTCGATTCGCATTTTTCCCTGGGTGATGACCGTTTTGGCCTGGGTGGCGAATATCTGGCGTGGGGTGGTGCCTGTTTTGGTGCTCCGGCACCTTTCCCGGACGGCGCGGCAGTACGTTGGCCCGTTGCTGCTGTTGATTTTGACTTTGAGTCTGGCAGTGTTTACAGCTTCGATGGCGCGCACGCTTGACGAGTCGATTGTCGCCAAGATTTATTATGATGTCGGCGCCGATTTCAGGTTGCTCGAGATGGGTGAAAATACCACGCAGGCGTCGACGTTTGGCCGGGGGCAGTCGCTGGCGAGTGAAAAAGAGGGGCCGATGTGGTTGTTTTTGCCGGTCGAGGAACACCTCAACATCCCCGGCGTGCAGGCGGCGGCGCGGGTGTGGAACCGCCCGGTGCGCGCTCGTTTGGGGGGCGGGCACGTTATGGCGCAAATGATCGGCGTCGATCGCATCGACTTTTCCCAGGTGTCGTTTTTCAGGCGAGATTTTGCCCCCGCTTCTTTTGGGGCGTTGATGAACGCGCTGGCCGTGCGCAGCGACGCGATTCTGGTCAGCCGCGAGGTGGTCGATGATTATAGCATCGAGGTTGGCGACCGGATCAACATTTCGCTGCCTATCGGCGAAAACCCGCAGGTCGATTTCAAGGTGGGCGGTGTGGTTGACTTTTTTCCCCGGCTCTATCCAGAGGATGGGCCATTTTTTATCGCCAATCTCGACTTTATTTTTGACGTGGCCGGCGGTATTTACCCGTATGACGTTTATCTCAAAACCGAGCCGGCGGTCAGCGCCGGGGCGTTGAAGAACGCCGCCCGCGAGTTGGGCTTTGGCCTGGCTTATATTTTTGACGCCCGGTACGACGTCGACCGGGCGCAGTTGGCCCCCGACCGCCAGGGGGCTTTTGGGCTGCTGTCGGTTGGGTTCATCGTTTCCGCATTCTTGACCGTGTTGGGTTTCCTTATTTATTCTTATATTTCTTTTCTGAGAAGGTATGTCGAGTTTGGCGTGCTGCGCGCGGTGGGGCTGTCGATGTGGCAGATGGCCTTGTCGTTGATCGCCGAACAGTTTACGTTGATTTTGACCGGCACGGCCATCGGCACCGGTTTGGGCGTCCTGGCCAGCCGTTTGTTCATCCCATTTTTGCAGGTTGAAGGCGGCGAGCATCCTTTTACGCCGCCGTTTGCGGTTCAGATCGCGTGGACGGAAATTGCCTATATTTATGCCATCTTTGGCGGCATGTTTCTCGCGGCAGTGATCGTGCTGCTCTTTTTCTTGCGCCGGATGCGTATCTTTGAGGCGGTCAAGATGGGTGAAAGTGTGTGAATCTGCGGCGATGGATCAAGGAGGGACGAAAATGAGCGAATGGAATTCTAAAATGAGCGACGTGATCGACGGGCATGTGCATCTGCGGAGCATGGCCGATGAAGCGTCGATCCTGGCGATCCGTGAAGCGACGGGGATTGCCCGGATGGCGTTGGTTTCTATCCAAAACCCGGCGCAGGGGAGCGGGCTGGCGCAATCGTTGTACCTCAAAGCGCGGCGCCCCGAGCTGTTTTTTGTTTTTGCCGGTTTGAACCACGCTGGAAAACTCTCTGGCGGGCGGGTCAAGGCGCCCGGTCTGGCCGAGCAGGTGGAGGGTCTGGTCGAAATGGGTTGCGATGGGATCAAGATGATCGAAGGCAAGCCGACTTTTAGGCAGCGGCTGAATATTCCGGCGACCGATCCCTATTTTGCGGATTATTGGGACCGCGTCGAGGCGTTGGGGCTGCCCATCGTCTGGCACGTCAATGACCCGGAAGAGTTTTGGGACGCGGACAAGATACCGGGCTGGGCCAAGGAGCGGAATTGGGGCTATGGCGCCGGCGATGTCCAAAAAGAGCAGCTTTATGCCGAGGTGGACGAGGTTTTGGCGCAGCACGCCGGTTTGAAAATCATCCTGGCCCATTTTTACTTTTTGTCTGCCGACCTGGCGCGGGCCGGGCGTTTTTTTGACCAGCATCCCAACGTCCATTTCGATCTCGCGCCGGGTGTCGAGATGCTCTACAATCTCTCGCGCGACCCCGGAGCCAGCCGGGACTTTGTCATCCGTTACGCCGACCGTATCGTGTTTGGCAGCGATCTGTTTAGCAACCAGACGGTGGAACAGGGGCGCGTCCGCGCCGGGCTCGTTTTTCGCTGGCTAGAGAGCGATGACACTTTTCGCGTTCCTCCAGAGGCCGATTTTTTGCTCGGCCCGCCGCAAGACGGCGTCATTCGGGGGATGTCTTTGCCCGACGATGTGCTGACCAAAATTTATCATGACAATTTTTGCCGGTTGGCGGGAGAGCGACCGAAACCGCTGAACGTTGGACGGGCGATTGCGGAGTGTGGGCGTCTGGCCGAGATCGCCGCAGCCATGTCGGGCGTCGCGGCAGATGATACCGAGGCGGCGCGCGTGGCGCAAAGCCTGGCGTCGCTCCAAAGGGGCTAAAGTGGCGAGGCACATTCTCAGGGGATCAAGCGAGGAAGAGCGATGACCGATCTAGATTTTCGGGACTGGACGCCGCCGCCGGGGTTTGTCCCGGTTCCTTCGACGTTGCCGGGGATCGACATTTATGCGCCGGCCCCGCCAGAGGAAGAGAAAAAGGACGCGCAAACGTTTCGCTGCCCGCAGTGCAACGGCATTATCGCTTATGATGCGGGCGACCGGCAGTTGGTCTGCCCGTATTGCGGCTACAAGCATCAGGTTGGCGCGCGCGTTGTGGGGCTGTCGGCAGAGCGGTTCGAGTTCACCTTGGAGGCGTTGGATCGCTCGGAAAAGGGATGGGGCGTCGAGCGCAAGGCGATCCGCTGCGAGGCGTGCCAGGCGGTGTTCAATGTCGAGGGCAGCAACCTTTCGTCGACTTGCCCGTTTTGCGGCTCGAATCGTGTGGTGGGGCACCAAGAGATGCACGATTTCATCCGGCCGGGCTATATCATTCCTTTTTCTGTTGACGACAAGGCGTGCCGGGACACGGTCAAAGCGTGGCTGGGGCGAGGCTGGATGTACCCGCCAGAGTTGCGCCGCGTCGATACCATCAGCCGTTTTGTGGGGCTGTACCTGCCTTTTTGGCTCTTTGACGCGCGCATCGAGTCGCAGTGGAAGGCCGAGGTGGGGCACGAGAAGCAAAAAAAGCGTTACCGGGACGGCAAGTGGGAGAGTGTGACGGTGATCGAATGGCGGTGGGAGCACGGGCGCGTTTATGTGCCGATCCGTGATTTGCTCATCTATGGCACGACCAGGGTGAGTACGGTGCTGCTTGCCAGGTTGTACCCGTTTGATTTGCGCAAGCTGTGCGAGTACGATCCCGCTTATCTGGCCGGTTGGCAGGCGCAGGCGTATGATCTCCAACTCCAGCCCGGTTGGGAGATCGGCAAGCGGCAGATGCGTGAGCAGGCCAAGCGCGCTTGTTATGACGACATCTCGACGTCGCATGTGCGCAATTTCAGCATGACTGCCGATTTCAGCGAGGAGCGTTGGCGTTATGTGTTGCTACCGGTCTACCTGGCGACCTATATGTTCAACAATCAAGTTTATCATGCGATGGTCAACGGGCAAACTGGGGCCGTCGCCGGGCAGAAACCGGTGGCCTGGTTGCGGGTCGTGCTGGCGATGGCCTTGTGTCTGACGCCGGGTACGTTGCTCGGTTTGCTGGGATTGGTCTTGCTGCTTGTCGGCGGAATTGGGGTTTTTGTGCTGCCCTTTGCTCTGGTCTTTTTCGTCGTCGGGCTTGTGGCCTCGATCTGGATTTTCATTCAGGCCCGTCGAGCAGATGATATTTGAGGTGAGCGATGCCCGATCAAGTTGTCAATTCGGCGTGGGGAACCCCGCTCAATGTTTTTTACTGTTCAAATTGTTCCAGTGCGCATTTGGCGCCAACAGATGTTACCCTTGGCGTTTGTCCAGCCTGTTTGCATGAGACGCTTTCGATGCAGCCGGAGCGGATGCGCCGCGAGCTGCCCGAATTGACCATTCCATTTTCAGTCGGCAAGCGGCGCGTCGAGGGGCTGTTGGATGAGTGGAGCAGGGGTCTCTGGCTGCGGCCGTCTGATCTCAAGGCCGATCTGCTGTGCAAGCGGCTGCGTCGCTATTTTCTTCCCTTGTGGTTGGTCGATAGCGATGTCGAGGCGGTGTGGCAGGCCGAGGTGGGGTACAATTATCAGGCCGCGTCCTTTCGAGAACATTATCAGGACGGGCGCTGGGTGTCGCATAAAGTGACCGAGACGCGGACGCGGTGGGAAGTCCGGCTGGGTCGATTAAGGCGTCATTACGACAATGTGGCGGTGCCGGCGCTGGAAAAGCACGATGTGTGGATGTCGCGCCTGGGTGGCTATGACTTTGGCGCCCGCAAGCCGTATTCGGCGCGGGTCATCGCCGAGAGTGTGGTGCGGGCGCCGGATTACGACCCGGATGCGGCCTGGCCGGATGCTCAAGCCGCGCTCGACCGTCAGGCGGCGACCGAGTGCCGGGTCGCCGCTCAGGCCGACCACATTCGCAGCTGGGGGGCCAGGGCCAAATACGGCGCTCTCAACTGGACGCAGATGCTTGTTCCGGCTTATGTGACTTGTTATCGAGAGGGTGACCGGATGTACCCGGTGTGGGTGAACGGCCAGAGTGGGCGCGTTTACGGCGTCAAATTGATGTCGATGTCCAAGGCGCTGGTGGTTTCGCTGCTGATCGGCGTGTTGGCCGTGCTGTGTTTTTTGCTGGGGCTGGTCTTGACCGTGGTTGGGATCGGTATTTTGCTGGTTTTGTTCAGTTTGCCTTTGGGCTTGTTGGCTTTTGCGCCGCTCATCTGGGTGTGGATGCACAATCGGCAGGTGCAGCGTCAGGATGTCCAGGTTACGGGTAGACGTTGATTGATTGGCGGATCAGCGCCTCGTCGCAAAAGCCGTGGATTTCGGCCCGGCGGAGCAGTTGGACGAGTGCTTGCTCGTCGGGCGGCATGCGGTCGGCCTGGACCAGGTTGTAAAACGTGCCCACCATTTTTTCCGCGTGCCCGTCCGAGTTGTGCAGTGGAATCCAGCCCATTCGCTGCTGCCATTTGAGGTGCAGCTCTGGTCGCTTGAACGTGATCGGCCCCGTATCCGGCTGCGGGTGGGTGAGCAGGTTCCAGTTTCCCAGTTCGATGCCCTCGACCGGTTTGTCCTCCAAACCGGTTTCGTCATCAGAGTAGCGAAAACAGTGGGCGATAAAGGCCAAGGCCGCCGGGTGTGCGCCGATCAGTGCCTTGAACTGCCGGTAGGGCATCGGCGCGGGTGTATAGTCGTTGGCCTCAAGCCCCAGGACGCCATAGTGGTGTCGATCATCGCAGCTGATCTCGACGCCGGCATAAATTTTGAGCGCCGGGTATCTCGCTTGCAGTTCGGCGACCTCTGATTTGGACCACTGGTAATCGTGCTCGGTGATGGCAATGGCGTCTAGACCGCGCTTGAGCGCGATCTGGCAAAGGCGCTCCGGCGTAAGTCGTGAGCAGGACGAGTAGCGATTGGTGTGGGTGTGCAGATCGATTTTTAGGATCATTGAATCACGTCTTGATCTAGACAACAAAAGCGACATCCCATTTGGGATGTCGTCTTGGGGATGTCGTCCCGAGTTATGCTACAAGTATAGCACGATTGATCGTTGGCGTCAAAGATGCCACTGCTCCCGCCGGATCGCCAGATCCGGCGGCTGAACAAGTTGAATACGATCGGGTTCGCCATTTTGGGCCTGGATTTGGCAATCCAGGCCGAGTGCAAAGCGAATGCTGCCCCCTGACCCACAAAGTGAAATACACCCGGCGCAGGTTGACAAGGGGGGCGATTTGTCGGATAATAAGGTAAGAGGATAGCGTTGAGATATTCAACGCTGTTTTGCTATTGGCGGGGTGGCGCGGCCCAATACCCATTGTCGCCAACCGG
>CAYZYE010000025.1:0-28817 GCA_964481205.1 uncultured Anaerolineae bacterium
GGATACGCCATTTTACTCATTTTCGCCAATCCACAACTTTTGATTATAACTCTGAAAAGAATCGTTGTGTTATTTCTGATCGGGACAGTTTTATCTGGCATTGCTATTGGAGGATGTTCACGGACAAAAGAGTCCGACTCGGCGCAAGCTGTTGAGGCTTTGAAAGAACAGATTCAGGGTAGAAAAGAGCCACAGGAAATCTTGAAGGCCATTGTCAGTTTGCTTGGCGAGCCGGACCGAGACATTGGTTCTGGCCTTTGGATTCCGCAATGGGATATGCCGGGTGGCGTACTGACATTTCATCCATTCACTGGTCCCACTTTTCAAGACGAAACAGGCAAGGTCGCCTGGCTACTCAACACGACCAATGAACTGGGCGCCAACATTGTCGGGAATTACGAAATGACGACGGCCCCCGATTTGGACAACTATGGGAACCGCTATTGGCTGGGCAACCTCGAGTTGCGAACAGACGGGAGATACGAGTACACTGACAGCAATATCAACCTTGAACATCGCCAGCACCGGCAGGACAACTTTTTTATCAAAAACCCCAAAGGAACATACGCAATTGCCTACCTGGCTGGGTTGACCAGGACGACTCTACTCGAGAGTCTTGAAAAGAACACCAATGTTGCCACTCTCGAGTTTCGAGCAGAGAGAAACCAGGGCGAGTCGTTTCTAGTATGGATTGATACCGAAACAAGGATGCTCCATCTCGGCGCCACAGTGAGTGAGGTTGAAACGTACCGGTTGGGAAAATCGTGGGATAACTTTTGGGACTGAGGTTTCTCATTGTCGGCTGACGAGTCGCTGGAGCCGCTCGCTGCGGTTGGCGGGCGCGCGACCAGGTTTTTCAGCATGCGCCTAGTGCTCCGCGCGTGCGTACACCGTCACATGACTCTTGCTGTCGGCGGTGAATGGAGAGCGGTCCCACCACGCCCAGCGTTCGCGGCGCTCGAGACCTGCCAATTGGGCCATAAGGTCGAGTTCGGAGGGCCAGGCATAGCGCATAAAGTGCGGAACCATCCGCGTGCCGTCCTGGCCGATCACGATGCGTTGAAAGGCCACGGTCTGGGCGACGCGATCGTGTATCGCGATCTCGAATCGGGCAGCGTCCATTCTGACCCAGGAACCTTTTACGCGCTGGCCGTCCACATACTCGGAAAAGTCGGGTACTATCGTCTCCACGACGAACACGCCCCTGGCGCTCAGGTGCCGTGCGGCGTTCTTGAAGCAACGTATCTGTGCTTCCTGGGTCGTCAGGTTAAAGATTGTGTTGAACACCAAATAGACTAGATCAAATGCGCCCTTGACGCGGACCTCGGCCATGTCCCCAATTTCCACGGGGATGGCGCTGCCGCCGGGCTTTTCACGGAGTCTGGCGACCATCGCTTCAGAGGCCTCGATGCCGTGTACGGACAGGCCGCGGGCGGCAAGCGGGAGGGCTACCCGTCCGGTTCCAATTGCCAGCTCGAGGACCTTGCCGCCTCCGGCAAGTTCGGCGAGCGTCTCCACAGAGTCGTGCGTCTCTGCTGCCATTGCGTCCTCGTAAACTGTATCATATCGCTCGGCATTCAGTTCGCCGAACGTCGTGGTTCCATATCCTTTCATGTGTTCTCCTTGTCGATATCTGGCGCACATTTGCGTAACAATTTTTACTCTAACAACGGGTTCACTGCCGGACACTTTTCCCAAAAGCAGTTACACCGAGTACCTCGGAGAAGGCACCAAGGAGCATGCCGAAAAACCCCCCAGTACACCTGCCAACAAGTATATACCCAACCTGGATGCCGCGCAATATTTTTTTTCGACGAACTCGTGATATAATATAGGTGCATTTCATCAGCGAGTTTTTCCAGTAGACTCGCCCATCCCATTTTGGAGCCAAGACAATGATCAGCGATCCCGTGTACTGCCCACAATGCGGCACCCGCTTGCAAACAAAAATGATCGGCGACCGTCCGCGTCCGGTCTGTCCAGACTGCGGCTTTATCTTTTACCTCAACCCCATCGTTGCCGCCGGCACGCTGGTCGAACGAGAGGGACAGGTTGCCCTGGTCCAGCGCGGCGTCGAGCCGGGGTACGGACGCTGGGGGCTGCCGACCGGTTATGCCGAATTGGGTGAAACAGCCGAAGAAGCAGCCATCCGAGAGACGTGGGAAGAAATCCACCTGCGCGTCGAGTTGGATGGCTTGCTCGATGCACTATCGTACAACACCGTAAAAAGTCAGGGTGTTTTGTTGATTTATGCCGCGCGCGTGGTATCGGGCGAGTTGCACGCCGGCGATGACGCGATCGACGCCGGTTGGTTTGGCCCCGAGGCCTTGCCCGACATTGCTTTTCGTACCCACCGAGAAGTGCTGCGCAAATGGAAGCAGGCGCGGGCGGTCACCTATCGCGCGGCGACATTGGCCGACGCCGAGGTGGTGGCGATGCTCAGCCAGACCCACGCCCTGGAATACGGCAGCGATTACGGCATTTGCGTCGACGCGCCGCACAAAAAAGTCTTTGTCGCCGTCGACAATGGACAAATTGTGGGCTTTACGGCAATCTCGATCTCGCCCCACAACCGCACGGCAAAAATCGACGGCCCATTTGTCCTGCCGCGCTATCGACGCTGGGGGATCGGGACGCAGTTGATTGAAACCGGCCTCGACTTTTCCCGCCACCAAAATGTGCGCACCGTGCTCGTCGAAGCGCCGCTCGGCGATCTGGGGTGGACGGTATTTGTCAAAATTGGATTTCGCGTCAGCGGGTTCACCAGCAACTTTTACCAGGGCGACCACGCCAGCCCCGAAACGGCGCTTTTTCTCTCCTACGACCTCCAGGAGCCGTGCCGTCCGTAGAAAGCCCGTCGATGCGCCGGCTTGACGCATGCGCGGATCAATGATACAATCCGCGCGATGAAAATTATTTGGACAGGTGAAATGACAAAACGCTACAGTTGGGTCGTACTGGTACTTGTACTCGTGTACGGCTGCACCCCGTCTCAAGGCGAAAACGCACCTTCTGCTGCGCAAACCATCGAGAACAAAGGCTCCGATACATTGGTCAACCTGGCGCTGGCCTGGGCCGAGTTGTACATGCAGCGCAATCCCGAGATTCGCATTTCAGTCACCGGCGGCGGGTCGGGCACAGGCATCGCTGCGATGATCAACGGCACGGTCGATATCGCCAACGCCTCGCGGGCCATGAAACCCAAAGAAAAAGAAGCGGCGCGAGAAAACGGCATCGAACCGATCGAATTTGTCGTCGCCAGAGACGCCATCGCCGTCGTCGTTCATCCCTCCAACCCGGTGAACGAGCTGACCCTCCAACAAATTTCAGACATGTATACCAACAAAATCACCAACTGGCGCCAGGTCGGCGGCGAGGACCGCCCCATCGTCCTCTTGTCCCGTGAGTCCAATTCGGGCACCTATGTCTATTTTATGGAAAACGTCATCCGTCTGGGCGACAAAAAAAGCGACCTCTTTTTTTCACCCGGCACGCTGTTGATGCCCTCTTCTGAAGGGATCAGCACCGAAATACGGCAAAACCCCAACGCCCTGGGCTATGACGGCCTGGGCTATGTGACCGACGACCAAAAAATGATCGCCGTCGCCAGAGACAAAAACGGCCCCTTTGTGCTTCCCTCCGTCGACACCGTCAACGACGGCACTTATCCCATCTCGCGCCCGCTGTACATGTACACCGCCGGTGAACCAGGCGGCGCGATCAAGGTCTATATGGACTGGGTTCTGAGCGACGGTCAGGAGCTGGTCTCCCAACTCGGCTTTGTCCCGCTTCAGTAGCAGATTGAAATATATCATGAGCATCGTCAAACGCTCCAATTGGGGCGAATTTATCATCGAAACCACCATCCGCGTGCTGGGTTTTTCCAGCATTGGCTTTGTCGCCCTGATCTTTGGCTTTTTGTTGTACGAAGGCGTCCCGACCTTTTGGGAAGTCGAACTGGGCAACTTGTTCAGCACACGCTGGTATCCAACTTTTGACCTCTATGGCGCGCTTCCCCTGATCCTGGGTTCGATCCTGATCACGGTGACGGCGATCGCGATCGCCCTGCCGCTGGGGGTGATGACCGCCGT
The DNA here is from genome assembly GCA_964481205.1 of uncultured Anaerolineae bacterium. Classification (GTDB taxonomy): domain Bacteria; phylum Chloroflexota; class Anaerolineae; order JAFGEY01; family JAFGEY01; genus CAYRXM01. Next base: position 4,092 of record CAYZYE010000025.1, read on the forward strand.
GTTTGTGCGCGAAGTCGCCCCACACTGGGCGCGCCAGGTGCTCAAGCCGATGATTGAAATCCTGGCCGGCATCCCCTCTGTCGTCCTCGGCTTTTTTGGAATGACAATCATTGCGCCGTTGATCCGCGAAACACTTCACATGCCCACCGGATTGAGCGCCTTTACCGGCGCGCTGATCCTGGCCTATATGGCCCTGCCCACGATCATCAGCGTTGCCGAAGACGCGCTCGACGCCGTGCCCAAAGGCTATCGCGACGCCGGGCTGGCTATGGGCGCAACCGAGTGGCAAACCATCTGGCGCGTGACGGTGCCGGCGGCCAAATCGGGCATTGTCACCGCCGTCATGTTGGGCATGGGGCGCGCCATCGGCGAGACGATGGCGGTGATGATGGTCACGGGCAACGCGGCGCAAATGCCCACCACGCTGGACGCGATCTTGCGCCCGGCCAGGACAATGACCGCCACCATCGCCGCCGAGATGGGCGAAGTGGCCCAAGGCAGCGTCCATTATCATACCTTGTTTGGCATCGGCATCATTCTCTTTGCACTCACCTTTGTGATCAATTTGGCCGCCGCAGCGACCATCTTTCAAAAACGGCGCAAAGGAGGGCTGCGTTGACAAATCACAGCGCCCCAGCGACAAAGCGCCGCTATGCGCCGGCGATCGACCGCGATACGATGCAAAAGATCGGCTTTGCCGGCCTGGCCCTCGCCGCGCTGATCGTGGTACTCCCCATCCTGTTCGTCATCGGCGCCATCGTTGTGCGCGGCCTGGGGGCAATCAATTGGGAATTTTTGACCGCGATGCCGCGCGAGGGGATGAAAGCGGGCGGCATTTGGCCGGCGATCGTCGGCACTGCCATCCTCACCCTGGGCACCGCTGTGGTGGCGATCCCAATCGGCGTCGGCGGCGCGATCTATTTGTCCGAGTACGCCAGGGACACCCTGCTCACCCGCGCCATTCGTCTGGCGATCATCAATCTGGCCGGCATTCCGTCGGTCGTGTACGGGCTGTTTGGCCTGGGCCTGTTTGTGCTCTTTTTACAATTCGGCACCTCAATCGTCGCCGGATCGCTGACCCTGGCGATTATGACCCTGCCGATCATCATCAGCGCCGCCGAAGAGGCGCTGCGCGCCGTGCCCACCGAGTTTCGCACCGTCAACGCCAGTTTGGGCGGCACGCGCTGGCAGGGCATCTGGAACGTCGTGCTGCCGCAGGCGCTGCCCGGCATCATCACCGGCGTGATCTTGGGGCTGCTGCGCGCCGCCGGCGAAACCGCGCCGATCCTGTTCACCGTCGCCGCCTTTTACCTGCCCAGCCTGCCCCGCTCGCCCTTGGACCAGACCATGGCGCTGCCCTATCACCTGTACGTGATCAGCACCCAGGTACCCGGCATGCCGCCGCAAATTCAATACGGCACGGCGTTGGTGCTGCTCGTGTTCGTCCTGTCGATGAACCTGATCGCCTCGGTGACGCGGAACTATTTTCGCCGCAAGCGACAATGGTAAAACCAGCCGGCATTGCAGAGCACAGAATGAATGACCACATGACGACACCCAAAATCCAAATCCAAAACGTCGGTTGCTGCTATGATGGCAAATCGGCGTTGCGCAACATCACCCTCGACGTGCCGGCCAATGCCGTGACCGTCTTTTTCGGGCCGGCCGGCGGCGGCAAAACCACGCTTATGCGGCTGATCAATCGCCTGAACGATCTGGAAGACACGTCGCAAATGACGGGGCGCATCTTGATCGATGGACAGGACATTTACGCCCCCGGTATGGATGTGAATGCCCTGCGACGCCGGGTGGGGATGGTCTTTGCCCTGCCTCTGCCCCTGCCGGGCACAATCCGCGAAAACATTGCCTATGGGCCGCGCTTGGCCGGCATCAAGCGCCAGTCTCGCCTCGACGAGATCGTCCGGCGCAGTTTGAGCCAGGCTGCGCTGTGGGATGAAGTTCGAGATCGACTCGACGACCCGGCCGTGGCGCTGTCGGGCGGGCAGCAGCAGCGATTGTGCATCGCCCGCAGTCTGGCGCTGGAACCGGACATTTTGCTGCTCGACGAGCCGACATCGGGGCTGGATCCGATCTCGACCAACAAGGTCGAAAACTCGCTGTACGAACTGAAGAAAAATTACACAATCATCATTGTCCCGCACAGCATTCAGCAGGCGGCCCGCGTTGCCGATTACGCGGCTTTTTTCTTGATGGGTGAATTGGTCGAGCACGCACCGGGCGCAAATTTGTTCACCACGCCCACCGATCAGCGCACCGAAGATTATGTCACCGGGCGGTTTGGATAAAGGGTTGGTGCGCGAAACACAAGCAAGGCATCGACCGGCCAGTGGGGAGTAACGAATCAGCATGGCAAAGATCGAGGTGAAAAACCTCAACTTTTATTACGGCGACTTGCAGGCGCTCAAAGACATTTCGATCAAAATCCGCGAGCGACAGATCACGGCATTGATCGGCCCGTCGGGGTGCGGCAAAAGCACGTTTTTGCGCTGCCTGAACCGGATGAACGACACCATTCGCGGCACGCGGCTCGAAGGCCAGGTCTTGCTGGACGGGCAAGACATTTACGCACCCCACACCAATGTGGTCGACTTGCGCCACCGGGTTGGCATGGTCTTTCAACGCCCCAACCCGTTTCCACAATCGATCTTTGACAACGTGGCCTTTGGCCCCCGCGTCTTGGGGATGAACAAAACACACAACCTGCACGATCTGGTCGAACAAAGCCTGCGCGACGCGGTATTGTGGGACGAAGTGCGGGACAACCTCAAACAAGACGCGCTGCGCCTTTCGCTGGGCCAACAACAACGACTGTGCATTGCCCGCACCATCGCCATTCAGCCACAGGTGATCTTGATGGACGAACCCTGCTCGGCGCTCGATCCGATCGCCACGCTCGAGATCGAAGAATTGATGCAAACGCTCAAGGAAAATTACAGCATTGTCATCGTCACCCACAGCATGCAGCAAGCGGCGCGCACATCAGACTGGACGGGTTTCTTTTGGCTGGGCAAATTGGAAGAATTTGGAACCACTCAGAACATCTTTACCCACCCGAGTAACCCCAAGACCGAGGCTTATATCACCGGCCGGGCAGGCTGACCCCGGTATGGTTTGAAAAGCCTGGTAGCATAGCCCCTGGTGGGCGTCTTGAGTGAAAAAGGAGTTGGTTATGCCAAGAGAAACATTTGACCGCGAACTGGAAGCGTTGCACAATAACCTGGTTGTTTTGGGCGGCATGGTGGAACAAGCATTAAAAGACTCGGTCGCGTGCCTCAAACGGCGCGACATGGCCGGGTCGCGCAAGTTGATTGCGCGCGACCGCGAGATCAACCAAAAGCGTTTTGCGATCGAAAGTGACGCCTTGATCCTGATCGCCACCCAGCAGCCGATGGCCAGCGACTTGCGCAACATTGCCGCGATCATCGAGATCACCGCCGAGTTGGAACGGATCGGCGATTACGCCAAGGGCATTGGCAAAATCAACCTGCTGATCGGCGCCACGCCGCTGCTCAAACCCTTGATCGACATCCCACGGATGGCCGAAAAAGCGTGTGAAATGCTACACCGCTCACTGGAAGCGTTTACCAACCGCGATCTCGACCTGGCTTATCGTATCCCCCAACAAGATGACGAGGTCGATGACTTGTATAACCAGGTTTATCGAGAATTGATGACCTTTATCATCGCCGACCCCAAGATCATCAACCAGGTCAATTATCTGCTTTGGGCGGCCCACAACCTGGAACGCGCCGCCGACCGCGTGACCAACATTTGCGAGCGGGTCATCTTTACCGTGACCGGCGAGCTGATGGAGATCGCCTCCAGCGATGACGAGCTGCTCTTGAACGCCGGCAAGTAAAACGAACGCAAAAAACGCAGATTTTTACAGTTTTGCGTAAAAATCTGCGTTTACCTGTGTACATTCCCGGTTCAAGCGCCCGATTAGTCAAGGCGCAAACGGCGCGCCCAACTCGGAAAAAAGTTTCCCCGTCTCAAACCCCTGCCGCACGGCCTCGACCACGCCCGCGACCACCAACTGCCCATCGGCCCGCTTTGCTATATGCCGCGCAGCGATGTCGACAATCGGCGCAGCGCGGTGTAGCGCTTCGATACAGGCCACGTGCGCGCGCGCCATCTCGAGCGGGCAAGCCGGGGTCTCGGCCTGGCCGGTCAACACATCGACCAGATTCTCAAACACCATGCTGCGCGGTTCGGCCCGGTCGGACAGGGTTTCGGTCGCGCCGTCTCGACAAGAGATCGTCGCGCCCTGACCATAGACATAATCGACCGTCGCCCGTTCGGCCTCCAGGTGGATCATTGGGTTGACATTGACATCGCAAGCGTGACTCGCCGCAAAATAAATTTCCACCCCATCCCGAGTGCGGGCGCGCAAACAAGCGCTGTCGAAACTCTCGATTGGATAGGCGCGGAACAACTCGGCCGCGACCTCGTCGATATATGCCGCCCGGTACGGCTCGGGAGAAACGACAAAAAGCATGTTCATGATCTGGTGCGCCAGCGCGTTGTTAAAGGGCGAATCGAACACCGGCCTGTCCCCCACATAAAGCCTGCCCGCCCAGCCGTTGCGCGCATAATAGGCCGGCGAACGCGGCCACAAAGCCATCCCCCGCACCCACTTGATCCGCCCCAGCTTGCCCGCGATCGCGTATCGCTTGAGCGTTTGCCAGAGCGGCGAGTAGATGGCCTGAAAGCCAACCGCGCATCGCCGGCCGGCGGCGTCCCGCGCCGCGATCAGCGCGTCGATCTCGGACAGACTGCCGCCGGTGACGGGCTTTTCAACCACCACGTGATAGCCGCGCTCAAACGCCGCCATCGCCATCGGCGCGTGCAGGTGAATGGGTACCGGCAGCGTCACCACATCAACCTGCCCCACGCACGCATCGAGCATGGTCTGGTAATCGTCAAAAACCCGCACGCCGTCGGCCTCGAACCCGGCGACCACATCGGGGTGATCGGCGCGGTCGATCATCATCGACGCGACCAACTCGCCCCGTCCCTGCCCGGCCAAAAACTGCACGCCGCTCAGATGAGATTTTGAATATCCCGTTACGCCAACAACGGCAAAACGAACTCGATCCATCCCCATTTTACAACCTCTCGACCGGCAGCGGCTCAAAGCTGGTGCGCAGCGTTTGCGCCTGCCCGGTTTGGGCCGCGCGGTACCCCGACTCGATGATGTCGATCACGTGCCGGGCGTGCTCGGCGGTGACAATCGTCGCCTTGTCCTCCCGCACCCAGTCGACAAGCTGCATCATGTCTTCAAAGACGTGCGACTCGGCCATACCGGCATGTTTGCCCACGACGTGCGGCTGGTGGTCGCCCTCCAACTTTAGATCGAGATCGCCAAATTTGGTGCCGACGATCGCCCCTTGTGTGCCGTAAATGCTGGGCGCAAAACCGGCGGTCACGCTGCCGGCAACCGTGGCATAGACGATCGCGTACAGGGCGTCGCCAAAATCGAGCGACAAGATCGTCGTATCATCCATCTCGGTGACGATCTGTTTGCCGCGATACTCGCGCTGCGCAAGCGCGATGCCCGACAGCGCCGTCACCCGTCTGGCCGGGCCGAGAATGCCGGTCAGATTGTGCAGGCAATAGACGGTCACATCGTACTGCGGCCCGCCGCCCGGCTTTTTGAAATACCAGGTCGGATCGACGGTGGTCAAAATGTCCTCGCCGGTGCGAAACTCTTCGTTGAGGTGATAGGTGCCGCTGCCGGCGGTCGTTCCGGTGATCGCCCAGGCCAGCGTGCCCAGTTCCCCTTGCAGAATCGTCTTGCGAATACGCCGGTTGTACGGGTGCAGCATCATCCCCGGCGAGGCGACGATCTTGATTCCCTTTTGGGCCGCGTAGGCCATCAACTTGTCCGCCTCATCGACCGTGGTGGTCATCGTTTTGTTGAAATGGATGTGCTTGCCCGCGTCGATGGCCATCATTCCCTGCCGGAAATGCAGGCCGATGGGCGAACAAAGCGTCACCGCATCGACGTTTGGGTCGGCCAACAGCGCCTCGTAGGTCAGATAATGCGCCGCCACGCCATACCTGGCCGCCGCCGCTTCGGCGCGCCCCGGTACCGGGTCGCAGACCGCCGCCAGCCGCACCCGGTCCTGCACGTCTTCCAAACTGAGGTGGCGCAACGCGCCGCGAATGCCGATCGCCCCCGCGCCAACCACACCAATACCAACCTGATCACTCATCAATATCTTCCTTTCGTCTGTTTCTGCATCCTTGATGGTCAGCATCCACAACTTGATAACCCGTTTTGGGATATTCTCCAAACGGTTTTATACTGGACAAGAAAGGATTGAATATATGCCCAAATCTATTTTTTCTCCAGAATACAACAAACTACGACAACTCTTGATCGCTGCTCGACAAGCAAAGAATCTCACCCAGAACCAGGTCGCAATCAGACTGGGGAAACCTCAATCATTTATCTCAAAATACGAGCGAGGAGAACGTCGGTTGGATATAATCGAATTTCTACACGTAACAGATGCTTTGGAGATCAGTCCACTTGCCATGGTTATGCAGCTCCAACCAGAACTTGCTCGAGATGATCGGCCAAAAGACATTTTAGAAGAATGGGCAATGACATCCCAAGACCTCACCACGTTGCTCAACCAAAACCCAAGTTTGAGAGGTATGCTGTTTGGCTACACAGCCGAGTTTAAGCTAGAAGAGATTTGGCTAAAAGAGTCTGAAATTACGTTTTGTTATAAAGACGACGACCACGATCGTACCAAAAAAGGGGATAGAAGAATCATTTACAAAGACCAAACTTTTATCATTGAAGCCAAGTCAGTGCAAACCAACTCGATCAAGTATGATGCAGGACGCTGGGTTGGCAAGACCCAGGTAGATGCGAGCGATAGACGCAAGATTGTTTTGCCCAATGGAGATACGGTCAACACGACCTTGCTCCAAGTTGGAGAATTTGATGTATTGGCAGTTAACGTCTACTCGTTTGAAAAAGATTGGCGCTTTGTTTTCGCCAAAAACAGAGATTTGCCCAGAACCAGGTATAAAAAATATACCATAGAACAACAGCAATATCTGTTGGCTTCTTTAATTCCGGTCACCTGGCCTCCCGAACCGCCATTTACGGACAATCTGTATGCCCTGCTCGACGATTTGATCTTGGAACAAGATTAACCGGAATGAACCGACTTGATCAGTTTACTTTGAGGAATCTTGGTAAAAACGACAAAGTAAGAATGGTTTTTCCTGGCATGAACTTGCTTTTTCAAACGACTTACGGCCGGTCTGTTATTCCTGACCAGAACAAACAAGTCTTTGGCATAAAACCCCATTTTTTGATATTCGATGATGATCTGAATGTGCGTAAAGTGTTGTTTGTTTGCACTCACGGCATCCTGACATTTGACAATCAAGACCCCCTTGTCTTTCAAAACTCGATACGCTTCTTGTCCCGCCTGTACATAAAACTCGAGCACCGCATCCTGCCACTTGGCTTTTTGCGGCTTTTCCGTTCCACTGGAGTAATGATCTCGAAAAGATTGATATGTACCTGACCCGGCCTTTTGCCCTGACTTTCTAAAAAAACCCTCCATATAAGGCGGATCCAGTACCAGACAGTCGATCGTTCCAGCGTCATAGGGCAGCTCTCGACAATCCACTCCCGTCGCTATGTCTGTTGGCAGCACAACATAATCATCCTTGGGCACATCTCGCCAAAAGACGCCCTTGCCAAAAGTGACATCAGCCACGCACGAACCTTTAGGGACATGCAGATCGAGAATCCGGGGAAAAAGATCGGCGTTTGTACCCACACAGGCCGACAAGATCAGGTTGGATGTCGTTGCCCCCCCCTGAGTCCTCTTGGAAACAAAAGCCCCACTTTGTTGTTGATTACCATCATCAAGTAATGGCAACTTGGGTTGTTGTACTTGTGACATCAAACAAATCCATCTTGTTCACAAATTCTACGGCTGTATCATCGGTGTTGTAGAAAAAGGCCTCGTTTGGAACTCGCCTATCTACTCAGGCAAGCGACAATCCGCGCCCACAGTGGCGGGCCAAGAATGAGCAGCCCCACGCTCACCGAGACAAACGCAGTGATCAGCACCGCGCCGGCAGCCACATCTTTGGCTACTTTGACCAGGGGGTGATAATATGGCGTCGCCGCATCCATCGCCGCCTCGGCGACAGTGTTGAACATTTCGGCAACCATCACAAAGCCAACGGTCAAGCCGAGGATCGCCCACTGTACCAGTTCCAGCCCCAGATACCAGGCCAGGGCCACAACGACGACCGCGATGCCCAGGTGGACGCGCATATTGACCTGCGTCTTGAAGGCATAGCGCACGCCGGAAAAAGCATGGTCGAAACTGTGGAAAAAGCGGCGCCATCTGGATTTGGGATTGGGCAATTGTCCGGTCATCGCATCACCCTCACGCTTTCAAAAGGTTCAAAATCGCGTCCTGCCGGGCCCACATTTGCGCCTTGCTTGCCGGCGTGTCATGATCGTAACCCAGCAGGTGCAAAACGCCATGCACCAGTAGCAGTTGCAACTCTGTTTCAACGCTGTGACCGTGCTCTTGGGCCTGACTCTGCGCGCGCGGGAGCGACACGATCACATCGCCCAAATAAGGCAGCGCGTCCGGCGGCAGAACAAAAGGCAGCGCGGTATCCTCTTCGACAAACGACAGCACATCCGTCGTGGCGTCGATTCCCCGGAAACGCGCGTTGAGCGCCCGAATCTCGGCGTCGCCAGTGATCACCACGCTGATCTCGGCCTCGCTCGACACGCGCTCGTATTGCAACACCCTCTGCACAACATGTTCCACCAGCCCGGCCGGCAACCGATCGGCCACGTGAATGAGAATATTGATCATTCGACCTCCGATTGAACCGCCGACGCTTCCTTTTCCTCCACCGTCGTCGGCCCGGCGACCTGGTCATGGCGGCGATCGGCCTTGGCCAGCACGGTGATCTGTTCGCCGTCCTCTTGCTCATTACTCGGATAACGAACTCGTGGGTGAAAGACGCCCTGCAACGTGTCGATAAATGAGCACGTCACCGTCTCGATCTCACGCAGCGTGAGCGGCGCATTGTTCAACTGCCCGCTCGATATCTTGGCCGCGATCAACTTTCGAATCAGTTTTTCCAACTCGGCCGCGTCGTGCGGGTGAACGCTGCGCACGGCGGCTTCACACGTGTCGGCCATCATCACAATCGCCGTCTCTTTGCTTTGTGGGCGAGGGCCAAAATGACGATACTCGTCTTCATTTACATTCTCTTTGCCATATTCTTGGACAGCTTTGTGATAAAAAAAGGATATTTTTGCCGTGCCATGATGTTCAGAAATAAAAGCCTGCAAAGCGCGGGGCAGTCGATGCTTGCGGGCCAGGGCCAGCCCTTCGACTGTGTGGCTGCGCACAATATCCGCGCTGGTTGCCGCGTCGAGCAGATTGTGGGGATTGGTGCCATCCATCTGATTCTCGGTGAAAAAATAGGGGCGCATTGTTTTGCCAATGTCGTGATAAAACGCGCCTACGCGGGCCAACAGCGCATCGGCGCCAATCGCCTCGGCGGCCTGCTCGGCCATATTGCCGACCATAATGCTGTGATGGTACGTGCCCGGCGCCTTGAGCAGCAAGTCGCGCATCAGCGGATGCGTGGGACGCGCCAGGTCCATCAACTGCAAAGCGGTGGGAATCTGAAAGACCATGCCCAACAAATAGTACCCGCCAAGGGTTAGAATCGCCGCCAACGCGCCGTTGGCCATCCCGGACAACGCCAATCGCCCTAACCCCAGAGTGTCGAACGCGCCATCAAGCAGCGCAAAAGTGATCGTCGTAAACACATTGACGATCATAATGTACACCCCGGCCCAAAAAAAAGTGTTGATGCGCTGAATGCGCCGCGTCGCAAAAATGCCAACCAGCCCGCCGGCCAGGTAATACCACAACAAATCCAGGCGGCCTTGCGCCACATAACCCACCGTCAGGCAGACGATAAAATGCGTCACCAGCCCCACGCGCACGTTGAACAATGAGGTGATCAACATCGCCAGGGTGCCGATCGGCACGAGAAAGGCAGGAAAGGCCTGCTGGACAACGCCCCATTTTGCCAGAAACGTAAACAAGATCAGCAGCAAAAGAATCAGCAGCAAATGCCGCGGGCGGGCGCACAACTCGGGTTCATTGTACGAGATGTAAATCGAGGCCGCCGCCGAAAGCGACAGCGCAACCAGGAACGCGCTGCTGATCGCAAACCAGTCTCGTCCCGGATTGCGCAGCCCCAAAGCATCGGCCGCTTCAATGTCCTCCTCGGTGACGATTTCGCCGCTGCGCACAATGACCTGGTTTTCTTCCAAGACGCGCATCTGCGTTTGGACGCCGTCCATCGCCGCCTGACGCGCCAACTCGGTCTTGGGTGCGTTAAAGGCCCGGTTGACCCGCACCAACGCGCTGGCGATCTCGTCCACAATCGACGCCTGCTGCTCGGTCAGCTCAAAATCGATCAGCGTGCGCACCTCGCGTCGACGAATGTCCTCTTGGCCCGTCTTGATCTCGCGGCGCATCACTTCATCGAGCACCTGGCGCGTCTCCAACTGCACGGTCTTCCAGGCGGCATCGTCGAGCGACAACGTATCGCTGATCACCTGGGGCGAAAGTGGGACATAAACAATGTTTTCGAGGCAATAAACACGATACTCGGGGGAAGCATACGGATCGGAACGGACAGAGTCAATGAACGACAAAATTTGCAACGCCAGACTTACCTGCTCGCGTCCGACCTGTCTGTCCAGGGGATCATAGATCGGCAAAACGGCAGACGAAGCGAGATTGCGTTCGCGCTCGGTCCGAATCGTGCTGGCAAACTCGATCCGGTGTGGCGCGACAATATCTTTGCTCGCTGCCTGCCCTTTCAAAATGGTAATTCGGGGCGTCAACAACCGGTCTGAAGACAAAACAAACCCGATCCCCAGCGTAGAAAGCAGAGCGAAAAGAAAAACCTGGATTCCACCCCGAAATCCTGACGCTGCTCGTTGCTTTGACAACAAACACTCCCTTGCCAGTATCAGACTCGACGGTTATGAGGCAAGCAATGCTTTGACCACCTCGCTGACCATACGACCATTGGCGCGCCCCTGGATGCGCGGCATGAGCGCGCGCATCACCAGCCCCATTTGCTTGCGCCCCGATGCGCCCGTTTCGGCGATGACCTGACGCGCTGCCGCCACAACCTCTTCGCGGCTCATCATCTGGGGTAAATAACGCTGCAAAATCTCGATCTCGGCCCGGTTCTCGGCAACCAGATCGGCGCGTTTGCCCTTTTCATACTCGACAATGGCATCCTGGCATTGCTTGACCTGCTTTTGCAAAACGGCGAGCTTTTCCTCCTCGGTCAAGTCTGCGTTTTTGGCAACGCGCGCGTTCTTGAGCGCAGCAACCGCCATCCGAATCACCCGCTTGGACTCGCGGTCTTGGGCGCGCAAAGCCGTTTTCAGGTCGGTCATCAATTGTTCTTGAACACCCATCACTCTACTCCCGACAAGACATCACCGTCTGTTGATCAAATCCACGACCTCGGGGCCGTACATTTGCCGCTCCCAATCGTTCAGCACACCGCTCTCATCCAGCTCGCTCAAAGAGGTGGGGTTGCGCCGGGCCAATTGGTACAAGATGTGGTTGGACAAAATCACGTCCGGCTCGACGCCGCGCGCCTGGGCGCGCGTCTTGCGCCACAGACGAAGGCGCTCGTACCGGTTCTCCGCCGCCTCGCTCAAACGACCGTGGTTGTCTCGATGCGGCCGCCGGGGCGGTGGATTCTCTCTGGCGCGGGCGATCACGTCGAGCAAATGCCGGCGCCGTTTGTCCGACAGCCGGCGCGGCAAGCCCTTGATTTGGGACAATTCGCGCAATGTTTGCGGCTGGCGGCGGCCGAGTGTGACCAGCACGCTATCGTTCAACACCTTGAACGGCGGTCGATCCAGCGCCCGTGCGCGGCGATCGCGATAAATATACAGCTCGCGCAACACCGCCCGCCCCACATCATCCAAATCTTGCACCCCCTTGATCCGCCAAAACCCGTTCGGATCAAAGGGTTTGCCGTTCCATCGACTAGCTGTCAGGCGGGCAAAAGCGGCGCGCGCCTCGACAACGCGATCTTGGGCCATCAACTCGTCGAGCAACAGGCCGCGCAAACGGAGCAAAAAATGCGTATCGAGTTGTGCATAAGCCAACTGCTCCGGCGACAGCGGGCGTCGTCCCCAATTGGTGCGCTGCATCCGTTTGTCGGTCGCAATGCCAAAATGTTCTTGCAACAGTTTGCCCAGCCCATAATGTTGCCAGCCCACAATGCGGCTGGCGACCATCGTGTCGAACAAGTTTTCAAATGCAAAGCCATGATCGCGGTGCAACACCATCACATCATATTCGGCAGCGTGAAACACCTTTTCGATCTCTGGCGCGGCAAACAAATCTCCCAAAGCGGCAATGTCATCGACGGCCAAAGGATCGAGCAAATAATCCTGCCCCGGTATCGAAAACTGGAGCAGGCACACGCGCTCGGTATAGGCATACAAACTGTTCGATTCCGTGTCCACGGCGACGATCGGCGCGCGCTGGAGATGCCTCAGCATCTCGGCAAAAGCCGCCGCCGTATCGACAAAAATGGGCGGTACTAGTTTTGGTTTATGTATCATCGAGTCTCCTGAAAAAGGCCTTGGACGACAGAATGCTCAGAGCAATCAACACGTCAAACACCTTGGAGCTTTGCCTACCGTGCTTAATAAGCATCCAAACGACCTTTTTTCAGCAAAGCAATCATCATAATCGTCATTATAGCACAAATTCGGCGATTGGGGAAAAAAAAAGAACGACCGTCCAAAGCCAAAGCCCCAATCCGTATTCTGGATTGGGCCCGGTCAACTGCGATGCCCATCGCACCATCCGGTGCAACGACAAATCAGAACTCGCTGTGCAGACAAGACCACCGCCCCGCTCGCCTGCGCGAGTGACCAGCCGTCGGCTCGCCAGAGGCGATTTCCAACCGGCGCAGATTCGCGGCCCCCTGGTCGGGGTCTGGCAATATAGCTCAAACCAAGACCTCGCTATACAAAAAGAGCGCCGTCCACATGGACGGCGCTCCCCCGGATGTATTTCATCCGGCCCTGTCGGGAAGCCGGGACTTGAACCCGGGACCTCACGGACCCAAACCGTGCGCGCTAGCCATCTGCGCTACTCCCCGAACACGACGAAATTATAATCCAAAGCGTGGCTTTTGTCAAAGCAGCCCCGCGCCCAAGGGACTGTCCTAAAAATTGCTCCTGTATCTGCGCATCCCTATGCGCGGCGGACGGCATAGGAATGCCATCCTACTTGATAGATTCTAAATGTTGAGCAGCGTTTTGCCCCAGTCGACCAAAACCTGCGCTTTTTCGGGAGTATTTGCCTCGGAAAAGATGCGCAGCAACGCCTCGGTGCCAGAAAAACGCAGCATAAGCCAACTGTCGTCATCGAGATAAAACTTGGTGCCGTCCAGGTGCGAAACGCGGCGCACCGGATAATCGCGAATCTGCTTCACCTCGACCTCGCGCAGCTGCCTGGGCACGATAATCTTCATCTCGGGCGTGGCCGGCACATTCTCCTCGACCGCGTACAACCGCCCCACCAGGCTGTATACCTCTTGACGCAAAGCGGTGATTTTCTTGCCGGTGCGCGCGAGCATCTCGGTGATCAACGCCGCGGCCAGGATGCCATCTTTGCCCAAAATGTGCCCCCGGATCGTCAGCCCGCCGCTGCTTTCGCCGCCGATCAAGGCATTGGTTTCAACCATACCCTGGGCAATGTGCTTGAACCCCACCGGCACTTCGAGACAAGACTCGCCAAAATGAGCGGCCAGCCGGTCGAGCAAATGAGTGGTCGCCACGTTGCGCACAACGCCGCCCCTCTCACCGCGCACCTGATGCAGATAATAGTACGTGAGCAGCAAAATATCGTTCACCGGCACATAGTCGCCATATTCATCCAAAATGGCGATCCGGTCCGCATCGCCGTCGGTGGCCAGACCCAGATCATAACCGTCATCCTTGATATAGGTGCTCAACATCCGCAGCGCGTCCATACTCGGCGCCGGCGATCGGCCGCCAAAAAGCGGATTGTGTCGCTCGTGGATGATGCGCACGCGGCAACGCGCCTCGGTGAGCACCATATTGAGCGCCACTTCGCCCACGCCATACATTGGATCGATGATCACGCGCAGCCCGGCGCGGCGAATCACCTCCATGTTGACTTGGGCCTCAATCGAATCGACATAGCGATTGGTAAAATCTTCGCGGCGCACAATGCCGGCCTCGATCGCCAGATCAAAGTCAAGTTTGGCAATATCGTCGTGCGTCAGCGCATTGGCCTCGGTCTCGATCGCCTCGGTCTCTTGCGTCAACAGCAGCGATCCGTCGGTGTGAAAGACTTTGAGGCCGTTGTACTCGGGCGGGTTGTGACTGGCCGTAAAAGCCAGCCCAAAGGCCGCCTGTTTGATCTCGGTAGCAAAATTGATCAATGGCGTGGGCGCGTCCTCAGAGGTCAAAATGACGGCGATATTGTTCCCGGCAAAAACCTCGGCCGATACCTCGGTGGCGCGGTCAGACAAGAAACGCCGGTCGTAGCCAATGACCACGCCCCGCTTTTCCTGACCGGCGCGGATAATATTGTTGGCCAACGCCTGCGACAACCGGCGCACATTGTGCATTGTAAAATCTTCCGAGATGACGGCCCGCCAACCGCCGGTGCCAAAACGGATCAGGCTTTCCTCCTCGATCCGCCGGGGACGGAAAAACCGCTTTTGCAAGATAAATTCGGCGCGTGACAGATCGGCGGGGGTATTGATCCCCTGGATTTCGCCTTCATCGTAAATACGATAACTTTCGATGTAATTCTGCGTGCGAATCAGCGTGTGAACGAAGTCGGTCAGGCGGTATTCGCCATCGACAGGCGAGGGCGGGAAACGTTTGAGCATCGGATAGAGCAGGTTGGCGTGCGCCACGTATGCCCCGACGTTCAACTCCATGATTTCCAACACATCCGGCGAGGCGTCATCGGCCTCAATGATGTCGATCAGCCGACCATCTTGATCACGAATGATTCGTCCATAAGGAAGCGGGCGCGTGACCACCGCCGTCAGCAGAGTCAGCGCCGCGTTCTTGAGCCGGTGCCGGTTCAGCAGGCCGCGAATCGAAGACGCGCGAAAGAGCGGCGTGTCGCCGTACAAGATCAAAATATCGCCCTCGAAATCGCCCAAATACGGTTCGGTTTGACGCACCGCATGCGCCGTACCCTTGGCCTCGTCCTGCACGACATAGTGAAATTCTTGACCGAAAACCCGGTCGAGGTGTTCTTTGAGCTGATCATATTGGTAGCCGACGACGATGTAAATGTCTTGCGGCTCGACAAAATGCAGCGCATTTTCGACCACATAATCGACAATCGCCTTTTTGCTCAACGGATGCAAAAGCAAAGTCGTGTCGTCGTCGGACAATGTGGACGGGCCGGCGGCGAGAATGATCGCCTTGACCGGCTCTTTTTCTTGCGCCAACGAAAACGCGCCAAACCCTGGGGCCAATGTATGCGGTTCCGATTGTAAAGAATCTGCCGAGATCATTTTTACCTCTTGTTCCTTCAAATGGCCTGGATATATTCCCAGGCTACTTGGTCCAATCTTGCAACGCCCGATCGACGATTTCTTCGACCTGGCGCAAGTTGAACGGTTTGCTGAGTGAATAATTGTGCGTTTCTTCCAAAAACGCGCGGGTTTCGGGATTGCCAATGTCGCCGGTGCTAAAGATGATGCGCTTGGCCAGCAAAGGATCGGTTTGGACGACATGTTCATAAAAGTTTTTGCCGCCCATTCCCGGCATCTTGATGTCCGAAATGATCAGATCATAGCGGTTCTCTTCGAGCCGGCGCAACGCCACCTCGCCGCTGGTTGCCGCGTCGATAATGTACCCTTTGCGTTTCAGCAATCGCGTCACCAGCATCACAATCGCCTCCTCGTCGTCGACAATGAGCACCCGTTTGGGCGCCGTCTTGGGCGCGGCCTCGGTAGGACGCATGAGCGGTTTTTGTGGCTGAGTGACCGAGATGGGAATTTGAATCACCATTTTCGCGCCTCCGGTCGGGTTGTTTTCCGGCCAAATGCGCCCATTGTGTTCCTGGATGATGCCGTATGAAATGGACAGCCCCAGCCCGGTGCCCTCGCCAACATCTTTGGTCGTAAAGAAAGGCTCAAAGATGTGGTCGAGCACCTCCGGATCGATCCCCTGTCCATCGTCGATAAACTCGACCTGGATATACGGCGTGCCTGCGTCTTCGACAACCAACGTGCGGATGATCAACTTGCCTTGTTTGTGCGCGCGCAGCATCGAATCATGCGCATTGTTCATAATTTGTAAAA
Organism: uncultured Anaerolineae bacterium; assembly: GCA_964481205.1. GTDB lineage: Bacteria > Chloroflexota > Anaerolineae > JAFGEY01 > JAFGEY01 > CAYRXM01. The sequence continues at coordinate 20,556 of CAYZYE010000025.1, forward strand.
AGACCTGCTGAAGCTGGTAGGTATCAAACATCGTATTGGGCAGATTGGGCGCCAAATCCAGCTCGACGCTGATTCGATCCAACCGGAACTGGTACGAACGCAGCGCAAGCGTGCGTTCGATCGCGTCATTGATACTCGCATAATGATGTTGAGCATGCTGCTGCCGCGAAAAAGTCAGCAGATTACGGACAATCTGGGCGCTCCGCCGTGCATCCTCGTGAATGCGTTCCAAATCCTCCAAAATGTCCGGATCATTCACCGTTTCCTGCAAAAGCTGCGTATAGCCGATCACCGCCGTGAGCGGGTTATTCAACTCGTGCGCAATGCCGGCCACCAATTGCCCCACCGCCGACAGTTTGGCTGCCTGGATCAGCTGCGCCTGCGTCTGTTTGAGTTCTTTTAACTGGTCCCGGACCGTCTGGTACAATTGGGCATTTTCAATCGCCACGCCGATTTGGCTGCCGATTGCGGTGAGCAGTTCAAGCTCTTGAGCCGAAAATGTGCGCTGCTGCCGGCTGCCGACGGTCATTGTACCCAGCACTTTTTCCTTGGATTTGAGCGGAATGACCGCCAAAGAACGGTTCCCCTGCCTGCTCCGGCCCGGTCGCTGAATCGGTTGAGCGCGATCCAGATCGACAATGATCTCCGACTCGCCCGTCTGCGCCACGCGGCCGGCAATCCCTTCGCCCAGAGCAATGTTGCGCCTCTTGATATCCTCGACAAATTCTGGAACCATATTGCGATGATACTTGAACACAAGTTCTTGTAAAGACTCGTCCAATAAAAAAGCCACGCCCATATCCAGTTCCATCACATCGAGCGTGGTGTCCAGCGCAATTTGAAAAACCTGATCCAGCTCCAGAGACCGGCTGATCGCCGTCGCCACCGTGTGCAAGGCTTCGACGCGCCTGCTGGCTCGCGTCAAAGCCTGTTCTCGTCGCATCGCCTCGGTCACATCCGTCGAAAACATGACCGAACCAATGATCTGCCCGCGTTCATCCTTGATCGGCAGCGCCGCAACGTACATGGGCGTGTCCGTGTCCTTGATCGAAATGGTCGCCTCGTAGCGTTTTCCGACCAGCATTGCGTTATACTGAGCACCGTCGGGCGCAAGCGGCGTGCCATAGGGATAATGAACGCCATCTTGGGTCGCCGAAAGGTAAAAAAGAACCTTTTCCCGATCGGACACAGACAGTTGAACGTCATCGCGAGTAAGTTGATTCAAATATGGTGCGATTTTGATAAAAGAACACAACAAGTCTTGACCGTTCACCTGGACCAAAGCTTTGATCTCGTCGGGACCCGGCAAATCATTTTGAGGGTTGGCTCTACTTGCCATACAAAATCTCCTTACTCGACTAGATTTGGAATTATATCGTTAATACCGATGCGATACCCAGGAATGCGATCAATAAAATCTTTTTCGTTGACCACTGTTCCTTGAACCAGATATTGGCGGCGATTGCGCCGAGCGTGCTGCTCAACGAAGTCACCGCCAGCATCACCGGCTTACTGGACGCCGGCGCGGCGCCCATCGTCCACAAAAAAGGGATGATCGTGGCCAGGTTGACCAACGACGTGATCGTACCCCACTTGGCCGCCCGGACATCGATCTTGGGCACCATCGGCAAAAACCAGACCATCCCGGTGACACTGATCGCAAAGATCAACTCGGTCGTTGGGATTTTCATCACAATGCGTCCATAGAGAGTGACGCTGATCTCGATGGTCATGAACAGCAGACCCAAAAACACCTCTTTGGTCACCTGACCACCGCGAGGCCAGTTGGCGATGAGCAGCGCGGCCAACACAAGCGCAAAAGCGGCGATATCCTTGCCCGTTGGGTTGGCGCCAAACGCCGGCCAAAACAACACCAGCACTCCGGCCAATATCGGGTACAGTTCGACGACGGCCAACGTGCAGGCGGTGTCGCTTCCTTTTTGCATCGAACGCCAGCGGAAATACTCGCCCAACAACAAAAACAACGCCGAGACCGCGCCGAGAAGCCACACCCGGCCCCCGGGAAATTTACGAGCGAACAAGAGGACAATCCCCGTGTACACCGCTTTGACCAGCCTGGCCCACCAGGCCAACGCGCCGGCGTGGGCATTGCTGGTGCTGTACTTGGTCAAAATGCCAAACGAAATATCAAACAAGACGGACACAACAAGCGCCGCCCAAATCCAAATGATCGATGCGTTCACCTTGTCCCCCTCAAGTATCCAATCCGGCCGGCAAATTTAACGCCTGGGCCACAAATGTACACAAATAAACACAGAATTGCAAAAACTGGCTTACTTGCGATCATTTGCGGTCTCCAGGCTTGATGTCTGCTTACCGAGCCGGCCAACCCGTCATCACCACAGCTCCTCAAATTCAATTATAACCGAACAAACATCAGAAAGTCAAATAACGCAAATATTCTTTTGACATTCTTGTACCTTTGTGTTATCCTCGATAACGGTTGGGGAACTCTTGGCACCAGGCAGTGTCTAGGGCTGTTCAATTCTAATTTGTGACTAAAGTCACCGCTGGCGGGTTAAAGCCGGGCGTCCCACCTGCGTGGACGCCGCCGCTGGTGGGGACTCGTCGCTGTAGAGGGACGACCAGCCAACGGCTCGCCAAACGCGGTTTCAACCGCTGGGTTGTAGAATTGAACAGCCCTGAGGCAGTGTCTTTGACCTTTTGTTTCTCTGCGCTTGACGGGCCATTCAACGGGCACAAGCCCCTACACCACAACCCAATTGAAACACTGCCAAATTTTTTAGCAGCGTGATCCAGAGATGACAATCTTGACGTCGAGGGAACGATGCAAATCCTGACGGTAGACATTGGCGCCAGCATGCAGGACATTTTGCTTTTCGACAGTGAACGCGGCGCCGTCAAAATGACCATCCCATCGCCCACCATGCTCGTCGCACGCGCCATCCAGGCCGCAACCCGGCGCGGCGACGATCTGTACCTGACCGGCGTGGCGATGGGCGGCGGGCCGTGTACCAAAGCCGTGCGCGACCACATCCAGGCCGGCTGCCGGGTATATGCCGCGCCGGGGGTGGCATACACCTTTGCCCACGATGTGCATACCGTTCGGAAAATGGGCGTTCACATCATTCCCGAACACGAACATCCCCCCGGAGCGGTGCGGCTGGAAATGCGCGACCTGGATTTCGCAAGCATCATCCGCACCTTTATGTCCTTTGGCGTCTCGGCAGACCCAGATGCGCTGGCGCTGGCCGTTTTCGATCACGGCACGACCATTCAGGACTCGCGGTTCGCCGCGCGGTTTGCCCATCTCGGCCAACACGTTCAAGTCGAGGCCGGCCTGACCGCGTTGGCGCATACCCGGGCCAACATACCCGCAAATATGCCCCGCATGCAAGCGGTCGCCTCATCTGCGCCCCCCACCTTGCCCCTGATCGTGATGGACCCGGCATTCGCGGCCTTGCTTGGCGGGTACCAGGACGCGCACATCCGCCGCCGAAAATCGCTGCTGATCGCCCACCTGGGCACAATGCACACCTTGGTCGCCCACATCCGCCGGGGAAAAATCACCGGTCTGGTCGAACACCACACGTCCGAGCTAAACCCCCGAAAATTGGAACATTTGTTGACTGCGCTGATCGGGGGCACACTCGACGCCGGACATGTTTTGGACGGCCACGGGGCCTTGATCCTCGATCACACGCCTTCCCGGAGTGAATTCCTGGCCGTCACCGGCGTAAAAAGCAACCTGCTGTGCGGAATACGCTACCATCCCTACTTTGCCGCCCCCTATGGCGACACCGAGTTTGTGGGCTGTTGGGGACTCGTTCACGCTTATGCGGCGCTGCACCCCCAATATGCGCCCCGCCTCGAGGCCGCGCTGACCGGGCGCGACGAGTAGGCGGCCGGGCAACGGATCACTCGTTTTGGCACGCGCCCGGACGGGAGCGGAGCAGCATGGCTTTGAAATCGTCATAGTTGTCCAGGAACGAGACCTGGCGCACAAACGCGCGCAACGTCGGGCTGTTACCGCGCAGCCACTCTAACTGGCCGCCGATCGGATTTCCGGCCGCGGGGCTGGTGGCATAAGAGCCGTGAAAGGAAAAAAACGCCTGGTTGAGTTTGCGAATGTCGTACCCCTGCTGCACAAAGACATGACGCCGTTCTTCCATATAATGTTCCGCCTCGTCGATCTGCCCCTCGGCCAACAGCGCGTCTACGCGCAGGCGCGTCTTGCGCATTTCACGGTTATAGTCAAACACGCCGGCCGGCGGCTCATCCGGCCAGACCAACGCGCCCGCCGACATCGGCGGACAGTCCGGCGGGGCAGGGATCGACGGCAGCCGGTCGGCCCATTCGGGATAATAGCGCAAAATAACGCGCCGGCCAATCTCGCGGCCAACAATGCTGGCCGTCGTCTCGTTGAGACTGGTCATTTCGCCGCTCTGGGCATAATTGTAGCCCAGCGGATGGAACGCCAAAAAGTGGTGCGTCCATTCATGAGCAAAAGTGTCGGCCAACCAACTCAACGAACCGGTTTCCAGGATCATCGCCGGATAAGCCGACAGACCGCCAATGCGCGTGACCAATGAACGCATCGTATCAAACCGGTTGTCAATATTATCTTCTAATGCGATTTGCTCGGTCAGCGCCAGACCGGACTTGAGAGTGAGATCGGCCTCGCGGGTGATTTCGGCCCTGGATGAGACGACCAACAACAGCGGCAGCTCGGTGAAGCGAATCTTGACCGGCGGCCAGACATAACCCCACGCGCCAAAACCTTCGGCCTGCAACTCGGTCGCGGTCTGTTCCTCCAAAATCCCTTCGACCAGATTTTGCCGTTCGGCCAGCCAACCCCGCACCTCGGCCAATGCCCGTTCCTGAGGCGCGGCCTGATCGCGCGCCTCTTGGCCGGAGAACTGGCTGTAAATGCCATTGATCTTCCATTCGAGTGTGTTGGCCCGCTCCAACTCGGCCAGGTAATCCGTCACCAGGCGATGTCGCTGCGTCTCGCTCAACGTGTCTTGCGGAGCGGCAAACTCGGCCCCCAGTTTGATCAACGCGGCCTTGAACTCCCAGACAACAAAATCAAACGTCCGGCCGCCGACCTGATCGCTCAACCGACGCTCGAAATAATCTTGCGGCGGCAGATCAGAAGAATATAGTGTGGGCAAGATCAGCAGCCCGACAACGACAAGCCGCAGCCACACATCCTGGCGGCGCAGCGCGTTCCCGAGTTTTATCCGATATTTAAGCATCTTCAAGACCTTTGACCGGCTGCTCTACAGTCCCGACTTTTTTCAGCAGCGTCATGTACTCGTTCACCGGCCTCAAGCCCAGATCGACGCAGCTTGTATAGACGGCGATCTCGTCCGGCCGCGCCAGACAGCCGATCAAATCGACATCGCCCATCCGCTGCCCCCACCTGACGGCCGCTTGCAGTAACGCGCGAATGAGCCGCACATCGCCGCCGGCCGCTTGCAGCGACTCGACCCACAATCCTCGATATTGCAGCGTGTACACGCGAACCAGCTCGATATAGCCCCGTCGCGCGAGCAGGTAGACATTTTCCCGCCGGTCGAGCGCAGCGGCGGCGCGTTCGACCGCGCAACCCGCCAAACCGGCCAACAAGGCGGCGTCTGCGCCGTCGGCGCGACGAACGGCAGTACCCGGCGCAGCGACGGTGCGGCAATCCAAACGCCGCACCAGCAACTCGGCCATTTTTCCGGGCGAAAACCCGTTTTTGGCCAAAGCGCGCTGCGAAGCCAAATTCTGGCCGGCGACGATCGCACGGGTCAACGGCAACGCGGGCGCCTCGTCCAGCGCGCGCCGGATCAACGCGCTGCCGATGCCGCGCCCCTGGAACTGGGGAAGCACCGCCAGCTCGTCGATTTCCCAGCGGTCGGCGGCCAAGGTATGTACATCAAAAGCCGATACAAAACCGACGATTTTCCGCCCGACCTCGGCCACCCACACCCGCTGCGCCGAATTTCGCAGCAAATCGACAATGTATTCCGGTGTGTAATGACAATCGCCAAATGTCGCGTGATCGACGGCGATCACTCCCTCGGCGTCATTTACTGTACGATCAAACACTCGGATCAGCATCTGCCCCCCGTAGATTTACGCAAAATTTACAATATTTTTACACATTCTTGATACAACCTCGCTGCCAGATGTGTTATAGTAAGAGCACCTTGCCACCAAACTGCAAAGGAACGCCCATGCTTCAGGTCTTGGCCCAAAAACAAAATTACGCCCTCGTTTTGCTGCTCTTTGCGCTGTTGGCCTATAGCGCCATCGGCTTTTCGATCAACATCCCTGCCGTTCAGACCCAAGATCAACCCGCCGCGCCAACCACCTCCCCGGCAGCGATTCGCATAGAACACCCGCGCCAACCGAGCCATACAACGCCCACGCTTCAGAGCTGTTCGACTCTAATTTGCGACTAAAGCCACCGCTGGCAAGGACTCGTCGCCGTAAGGGGACGACCAGCCAACGACTCGCCAGGCGCGGTTTCAACCGCTGGATTGTAGAATTGAACGGCCCTGGCTCACGCTCACTCCTTTCCCCTGACTTGCCATCTGCTCGCGTTGTCTTGCTCCTCCCCGTCAAACTGTGTATAATAACTCTAACGCCATACTTGCCCGTCAATCGGGTGATGCCCCACAGGAGGCCTCTTGTCGACACCAACCGTTCGCCCAATTCCAAAAATGCGTCGCCCGGCCTGGCCGCTGCTCCTGGTTGTTTTTGTCAGCGGGATGACAACGATGGCCACCGAGATGGCGGCGTCGCGCTTGCTGGGCCCCTATTTTGGCGACTCGCTTTTGGTATGGGCCAACCTCATCGGCCTGATCCTGATCTGCCTGACTCTGGGCGGCTATTTGGGCGGCAAATGGGCCGATAAAAGCCCGCGCGTGTCCACACTGTACACCATCACCACTGTCGCCGCCTTTATGGTTGGACTGACGCCGTTCATCGCCGCGCCCATCCTGCGACTGGCCCAGTCTGCATTCACCCACGTTGGGATCGAATTCGTCGCCTTTGACCTCATCCAAATCGGCGGCTCGTTTGTCGGCGTGTTGCTGCTCTTTGTCCCGCCGGTCACACTGTTGGGCTGCGTATCGCCTTTTGCCATTCGCTTGCAAACGCACCAGATTCGCTCGGCCGGCCGCAGCGCGGGAGGCATCTATGCCCTTTCGACGCTGGGCAGCATCCTGGGAACTTTTGCGCCGGTGCTGGTGTTCATTCCTGCGGTTGGCACGGCGAAAACCTTTATCATCTTTGCCTGTCTGCTGCTGCTGGCCTCGCTGCTCGGTTTGGCGATGCAGCGAGCGCGGCGGGCGGCACTGCTCAACAGCACACTGCTGGCCGTCCTGATTTTGCTCACGGCGATCCTGCCGCAGCGCGTGGTCAAAGCCGATGCGCGAATGATTTTCGAGCGCGAATCGCGCTACAACTATATCCAGGTGTTACAGGTTGGCGCTGTACGTTACTTGATGCTCAATGAGGGGCAAGGCGTCCACTCGGTTTACGACCCCGCTTCACTGGCGACCTTTGGCACGTGGGACGTGTTGTCGATCGCCCCTTTTTTCAACCCCCCGCCTTTTACGCCCGACCAGGTCAAACGGATTTGCATCATCGGTCTGGCCGCCGGAACATCGGCGCGGCAGGCGGTGGCGATCTATGGCGACACGCCCATCGACGGCGTCGAGATCGACCCGGCGATCGTCGAGGTGGGGCGCAAATATTTCGATATGAACCAGCCCAATTTGAACGTCTTTATCACCGATGGACGCTTTTTTCTGGAACAAACAACGCAAAAATACGACCTGATCATCATCGACGCCTACCGCCTGCCCTACATCCCATTCCAACTGACGACGACCGAGTTTTTTGCCCTGGCCAAACGCCGCCTCACGCCGCACGGGGTCCTCTCGGTGAACGTCGGGCGCACCGCCAGCGACTATCGCATGGTCGAGGCCATTGCCGCGACGTTGGGACAACATTTCCCCACCCTGCACGCCGTCAACCTGGTCGATACCTTTAACACCGTACTCATCGCCACCCAGGATGCGACCCGCGCCGACAATTTGCGGATCAACGCCGGGCTGTCCGCGCACCGCTTTGTGGCCGAGGTCGCCGCGCGCGCGCTGGATCATTTGTACCCGCTCCACAACGACGGCATTGTTTTCACCGACGACCTCGCGCCGGTCGAACGCCTGACCAATGCCATCATGCTGCGCTACATGTTGGCCGGAGAATAAGCGCGCCGGTGAA
>CAYZYE010000026.1:0-27853 GCA_964481205.1 uncultured Anaerolineae bacterium
AAATTGCCATTGTCCGGGCGATGCCCCCCACGACGCCTTTGCTGGGTCTCACGCCGACGCCAACGTTCACCAATACCCCAACCGCCACGGTCACGCCGCCGCCTCAATCTACGCCGCCGCCGGTGACCCCAACGCCGGATGCCGGACACGCTGACCCGGCCGTGACCAAACGCGGCGAGCCAAGCGAGGCCTTTCCCGGTGAAGAGGTCAAGTTTATCATCGAGGTAACCAATAACGGCACACAGGCGGCGGTCGACGTGGTCATAACCGACGAGGTGCCGGCGTATTTTGACATTCTGCGGGTAACGACCACGCAGGGGACGGTGACGATTGACGGGCAAACGGTGACCGTCGATGTGGGGGTTGTGGGGCCGGATTTCGTCGTCGAGATCGTCATCGAGACGCGCGTGCGCAAAGACGCGCCCGTGCCCCTGGCTGCCGAAAATGTCGCTGTTTTGAAATCACCCAACGGTGGCGACGATCGCTCTCCACCGGTGATCATTGACATTCCTGAACCGATCTTGTTACCTGTCACCGGGCGGGGTTCTTTTGCTGCGCCGCTGGCAATGCTTTTGGGCGCCGGATCTATTGCGCTTGGCGCGTGGATCAAAAGACGACGCTCACCTTAAAATCAGAGATTGGGAATGACAAGATGAGCAATCAGCGCGAGATCGAGCGGATAAAACGACTTTTGGAGCGGCAGCTCCGCGCGCGATCCCCAAAAAAAGCAGCGCGAGCACAACCGCCTGGTGAGAAAAAAAAGTTTGAGAAAAAGAAACTCTCGTTGGTCGAGATATTGCAAGATATTCCCGTGACGTGGTGGGGAATGATTCTCGGCGGCGTGCTGGGGTTTCTGATTGCCCTGGTGCTCGATCAGGTGCTCAAGGTGAGGCCCATTCCCCAAATAGATGCCTTTTGGACCGAATATTTGTGGTATACGTTGATCTTTTTTGGCATCGCGATCGGGCGCATGCTCGGCGCGGCGCTGGATTGGCAGGCCGAGGATCATGCCAGGTTGGTGGTTCGCGGGCCCAAGTGAGCGGTCACGGCAATGCTCATCTATTTGTCCATCGCATGGATCATTGGTATCTATATTGCTTCGCTGTTCTATTTTCCCCTTTTTTTGTGGCTGCTCCTGTCGCTGCTGCCGTTGAGCGTGGCCTGGTTGTGGCGAGACGGCCGGGTGCGTTTGTGGGCCTGGTGCGGTCTTTTTGTCACCCTCGGCGCGGCACGCTATGCGCTGGCGCTGCCCCGCTTTGACGAGCACAGTGTGGCAACCTATAATGACCGGGGGTGGGTGACGCTGGTTGGCGTGGCGGCGACCGAACCCGATGTGCGTGACACCTATGTCAATTTGCGCGTTCGCGTCGAGACGCTGGCGGTTCAAGAGTTGGATGTCGCCCCGGCCAAGGGCATCGTTCTCGTCCGCGCGCCGCGCTACCCAGAGATACAATACGGCGACCGGCTGCGAATCAGGGGCCAGTTGGAAACGCCGCCCATTTTCGACACTTTTTCGTACAAGGATTACCTGGCCCGCAGCGGTATTTACAGTCTGGTGCGTTGGGCGCAGGTCGATCTGTTAGAACGGGGACAAGGCAATCCATTCTGGGCAGCGATCCTCGCCTTCAAGCGCCACACCCACAACGTCATCGCCCATATCTTGCCCGAACCGTCGGCGGCGCTGTTGAGCGGCATCTTGTTGGGCGTTGAAAGCGGCCTGCCCGCCGACCTGGTCGCCGATTTTGCGACCACGGGCACCGCGCACATTATCGCCATCTCGGGGTTCAACATTGCCATCGTCAGCGCGGTGGTCACGTCGTTGAGCGTGCGTCTGGCCGGGCGGCGCTATGCGGCCTGGTTTTCGACGGCGGCGATTGCCCTGTATACGCTGTTTGTCGGCGCGGCCGCGGCGGTGGTGCGTGCCGCAGTGATGGGCTGCGTGGCCGTGTGGGGGGCGCATTTTGGCCGGCAAAACTCGGCGCCGAACGCGCTGTGGGCCACCGCCTTGTTGATGACAGCCTGGAATCCGCATACATTGTGGGATCTGGGCTTTTTGCTTTCTTTTGCCGCCACGCTGGGGCTGATTCTCTTTGCCGACCCGTTGCAGCGCCGGTTTGAGGCGTTCCTGGCTCGCCTGTTACCGGCGACCTGGGTCGAGTTTGCGGCCGGGTTTTTCAACGAATCACTGGTGTTGACGGCCTGCGCCCAACTGACCACCCTGCCGATCATTGTCTACAATTTTCGCACCTTGTCGCTGGTGACGTTGTTGAGCAATATATTGGTGCTGCCCGCGCAAACGCAGGTGATGTTGTGGGGCGCCGTGGCGACGGTCGGGGGCTTGGTCTGGCTGCCGCTGGGACAGGCGTTGGGCTGGATCGCGTGGTTGTTTTTGAGCTATACGATTGGCGTGGTCGAGGTCACGGCGCGTTTGCCCCACGCGGCGCTTTCTTTGCGACGGGTCAGCTCGTTGTGGGTGTGGGGCTGGTACGGGCTGCTTGCGGGAGGGAGTTGGTTGATGGCGCAAACCAGGGAAAAGCGCGGATCGCTGTGGCAGGCCGTCACCCGTCGGCTGCCGACCAAGGCGCTGTTGGGCGGGGCGACGCTGGCGGCGCTGCTGGCCTGGGCGGCGCTGTTTTCGCTGCCCGATGGCAAGCTGCACGTCTTTTTTTTGGATGTCGGCGCGGGCAGCGCCATATTTATCGAAACGCCGGATGGCAAGCAGCTGGTGATCGACGGCGGGGCATCGCCGACAATGATGTTGGCCCAGTTGGGACGGCGAATGCCGTTTTGGGACCGTTCGCTGGACCTGGCGGCGCTGACTGCCCCACAAGATAAACATTTGAACGGGTTAATCCCGGTTTTGGAGCGTTACCGGGTTGGGCATGTGCTGGACAACCTCGGCGCATGTGATTCGGCGGCCTGCAAACGCTGGCGGGCGTTGGTGCAGCAAAAGGGGCTGGCGGTCCAGTCGCCGCGGGCCGGCGCGCAGATCGACCTGGGGCGGGGCGTGCGTTTGTCGGTGCTGCACCCGGCCGATGAACCGTCTGCGGACGCGGCGATGGATGTGAGCAACGAGAGCATGGCGCTGCGCCTGGATTATGGGCAAACCTGTTTTTTGTTCGTCGGCGATCTCGGCGCCGAGGGACAGACGGCCCTGTTGGCCCGCCGGGAAAACGTGCGCTGCGACGTGCTCCAGGTGCAGCGCGACGCGCAAGACGAGATGTCTCCGGCTTTGGCAAAGCGGGTGAATCCTTCTTTGGTGGTGATCGCCGGGCAGGCAGATTCGCGTCACGCGCAGTCCGGTGACTCGATCCCGGAGGCGTTTGGCCCGGACGCGGCGTCCCGGGTCGTCTATACCGCGCAATACGGAAGCATCGAGGTGATCAGCGATGGTCAATCGTATGATGTTCGCGTCGGGCGTTAGCGCCAGGGAACTGGGAGCGAAAAAGTCCCGGCGCACCCGCCAACCGCAGAGACCGCCGAGATCGCAAAGAAACAAAACATCCAGTAGCATCATAGCTATTCGTAAACACAGGCCAGTCTCAGCGGATGCCAGGTTGGTTGATAGAATTTGAAATTCAACGCCGAGTCAAGTTGGTGGTATTTTATGTATGTCATGATCGTATCTCTGCGTCTTTGCGCCTCTGCGTTAAGCCTATTTTTTGCACCAAGGTGGGATTCCCCGAGTCCCAGCGTTTTCTGCGGCCAGGGGGTTTTTCAGCATGTTCATGGGACGGTTGTTTGCAGAAAACGTTGTCTTGATGTACAATGCACGCTTGTATTGGAAGCGCAGCAGTCTTGAGGTTGGATGCGCTGCGATTTGCATCTATTTAGGCAGTTCCAGGAAAATAATTGTCCCAGATTAGCATAGGCCATAGAATAATGTCAGTATGAAATAAGCAAATTTATGGAATTGCTCAAGCTTTTGAGACATTTTAAAAACCGGAAAAGCCTTACGAGTTTGTGGATCATACGCATATAGCTGCAAGGAGAAGATAGCGTGATGAAACAGCGTGTGTCGATTGTATTGTTGGTTGTGTTCCTTGTTGTCGCCGCCGGATGCAACACCAGGCCGCAAGACCAGCCCACGCCAACGCCCATTCCTACGTCGGTGGTGCCCGAAAAGCCAACATATATTGTGAGTCGAGGCACAGTAGAAAACCTGGTCGAGTTTTCGGCCCGCGTGTCGCCGTTGCAGGAACAAGACCTCTTTTTCAAAGTGGGTGGTTATGTGAGCATCGTCTATGTGGAAAAGGGAGACTGGGTTGAAACGGGCACGGTTTTGGCCGAGTTGGAAGTCGATGATTTGCTGAACCAACTGGCCCTGGTCGAGTTGGACCTGGAAAGCGCCCAGGAGGCCTATAACTCGGCCGTCGAAGCGCACCAGCGCCGCGTGTTTAGCGCGCAAATGGGGCTAGACGTTGCCAAATTGCGTTTGGAGCGTGCGCAGGCCTCGCCGCCGCTGTCCAATTTGCTCTCGCTCAAATTGTCAGTCGAGCGCGCCGCCGAGCGGCTGGAAGAGACGCGGGTGGCCTACAAGGAAGCGCTGGATCGACCATGGGAACCACAGGCGATTCGTGACGCGCTGTACAAAAATATCACCAGCGCCGAACGAAATTATGACGAAGTCCAGGCGCAGTATCGTTTTGCGATTTTGCGGGATGCGCAAGCCAAAAAGATCTACGAGATCGATTTGCAGCTTTTGGGCAAAGATGTTGAACGCGCCGAGCAAGAATTGCAGTGGCTCGAAGCCGGCGTCGATCCGGCGCTCTTGCAGCGCGTCGAATCGGCCCAGATCACGGTCGATCGGATCAAGTCGCGGATCGAAAACGCGCAATTGATCGCGCCATTTGACGGCGAAATCACCGCCCTCTCGGTCACACCGGGCAAGGCGGTTGAAGCGCGCAAACCAGTCGCCGAGATGGCCGATCCAAACGAGTACGACATTACCTCTGATCTGCCGGCCAACCAACTCGAGTTGTTGGAAGAAGGGGTCACGGCGCAAATGACCACCAGCCGTATGCCCGGTCAGGTGTTCGAGGTGATCATTCAGACTCTGCCTTACCCTTATGGCACCGGGGGCGGCTCGGTCAAAGTCGAGGATATGGATCAGCGTGCCCACATTGTGATGGTCAATCCCGACGAGTTGGAGCTGCGCGTCGGCGACATTGTCAAGGTGACGGTGTTGGTCGAGCAGAGCGTCGATACGCTGTGGCTGCCGCCGGCGGCGGTTCGCACCTTTGAAGGACGCCAGTTTGTGATGGTGCGCACCGATGACAAACTGCGCAAAGTCGATGTCAAACTGGGTATCAAGGGCGAAGACAAGGTCGAGATTTTGGAAGGCTTGGAAGAAGGGCAAATCGTCGAAGGGCTGTAAGAATTGACCCATTGTGCGGAAAAGAACAGGAAATTGCCGTGAGTGACGAACCGTTCATCATTTGTGAGAACCTGGTTAAAATCTATAAAATGGCCGATCTGGAAATTGTGGCCCTGCAAGGGTTGGATCTGGTCGTCGAAGAGGGTGAGTTGATGGCGCTGGTGGGGCCTTCGGGGTCTGGGAAAAGCACATTGATGAACACCCTGGGCGGCCTGGATCGACCTTCGGCCGGGCGCGTGACCGTCGATGGGCGTGATTTGCTCAAGATGAGCGACGCCAAACTCAACAAGTACCGGCGCGAAGAGGTGGGCTTTGTGTGGCAGCAGCCGGGGCGAAACCTGATCTCGTACATGTCGGCGATCGAAAACGTGATGCTGCCGATGACGATCACCGGCGTCGGCGCGCGAGAAAAGAAGCGGCGCGCCAACGAGCTGCTCGAGATGGTTGGGCTGGGGCATCGTAAACGCCATCATTTGACCGAATTGTCCGGCGGCGAGCAGCAGCGCGTGGCGATCGCGGTGGCATTGTCGAACTATCCACGGCTGCTTTTGGCCGACGAACCGACGGGTGAGGTGGATTCGCAAATGGCGCAAGAGATTCTGAGCACATTGCGCAATCTCAACCGCGAATTGGGCGTGACGATCATCATCGTCACACACGACCCGCAGATCGCCAGCGAGGTGGACCGGGTGATCGCCATTCGCGACGGTCGTACCAGCACCGAAACGACGCGCCAGGTGTTAAAGCCGCTGTCGGCGTTGGAAAATGACCAGGAAGGCGACGATATCGAGCACGAGGTCACGTATGAAGAACTCGTTGTTCTGGACACGGCCGGGCGGCTGCAAGTGCCCCGCGATTATCTGGAAGAGTTTGGCATCGGCGACCGTGCGCGCGTCGAAGTGACCGACGAGGGCATCTTGATTCGCGCTGTCGCCGGGCGGGAGGGTGTTTCTCGCGTTTCCGAACAGGATGCGTGGGCGGCCCAAGTGGGTGATTTGTATGGGCGGCAAGACGCGCCGCCGCCGCCGCGGCACAAGGCGGCGTTCAACTGGCTTCGCAAGCGCCTGAAAATTGGCAATTCGCGTGAAAAATAGGGGTTGAAACCAAGTGGTCGAGCTATCGGAACTCAAAGAACAAGCCATTCTCCATACCAATAAACTGACCCGAACGTACAAGAGCCGAGGCCGCGAGGTACACGCCTTGCGCGGCCTGGATATTGTGATCCCCGAAGGCTGGTTTGTGACATTTCGCGGTCGGTCTGGTTCTGGAAAAACGACATTGATCAATTGTATCAGCGGCCTGGATCGCCCGACATCGGGCGAGGTCTATTTCCGGGATCAGTTGGTGTCCAAACTTTCTGATCATAAAATGACAATGCTGCGCCGCAAAGAATTTAGTTTTGTGTTCCAATCATTTGCTTTGCTGCCGACGTTTTCGGCTTATGAGAATGTTGAACTGCCTTTGCGGATCAAGGGCATGTCTCGCCGAGAGCGTCGCGAGCAGACGATGCGCTGTTTGTCTGTGGTTGGCTTGAGCAAATGGGCCAAGCATCGACCTTACGAGATGTCTGGCGGGCAACAGCAGCGCGTCGCCGTGGCCAGGGCGTTGGTCACCAGGCCAGAGGTCATTATGGCCGATGAGCCGACCGGCGAGTTGGACAGCGCCACTGGACGGCAAATTATGTCATTGTTCCGGCAGATATCGATCGAGGAAAATGTGACGGTGGTAATGGTCACCCACGACCCCATCGTCGAGGAATATGCTTCGTTGGTCTATGAACTGCTGGATGGGCAAATTGAGCAGGTCGTTGCCCACTCGAAAAATAGATGATCTGGATGAAACCAACAATGTCTATCCGCAACGTCGTCATACTGACTGCCCGTATGGACGTGCGTTCCGGCCAATACGGGCGGTACACCGGGTTGTACGCCTGAACGAATCGCCCAACACGCTCGATGAGGGGACCGGTGCGTCCCCTCTTGCCCCTTTTCCCATTCTCTGAACAGTCACGTTTTCCAGGCTGATCCTCATTTTCTTCACCTCCTTTGGTTCGGATGCTGCGGTTGCCCATGGGTAAAGGCAGGCGCTTTGGCGCAGTTGTCAAGTTTCACTTGCGCCCGGGCCAATCACCAAGTATTTTTTGGAACAGTTATAACAACCCCCCAACTCGTTTGAAACACACCCAGATCAAATTTTGGCCGATTTACACTTTTTTTACATTTGGGCAACACTTGGGCAATACTTTGGTGGGATAATGCAATCAAGTCGTTCAAATCCGGTTCACAATTTGAAAGGAGCAGTACAAATGAAGGCCAAGTTGGTTTTGGGAACGCTGGTTGCATTGGTGGTTTTTGGTCTGGTAGGGGGCGTGGCTTTTGCCGGCGAGCCGGTTCAACCGCAGTGCGGGTTGGGCAAGGTGATCGACATCCGGGGGGATATGCTGGTTGTCGAAAACCAGTTGGGTACGTTTGACATTCGCACCGACGGTGATACCGCTTTTCGCGTGCGTGG
This sequence comes from uncultured Anaerolineae bacterium, assembly GCA_964481205.1. Classification (GTDB taxonomy): domain Bacteria; phylum Chloroflexota; class Anaerolineae; order JAFGEY01; family JAFGEY01; genus CAYRXM01. Next base: position 7,889 of record CAYZYE010000026.1, read on the forward strand.
GGTCGAAAACGCCGCCATCACCGACATTCACATCGACGATGTGGTGGCCGGCAAGGTGGTTCGTCAAGCGGACGATTCGCTGCTGGCTAAATCGATCGTCGTGCTTATGCTCAAGCCGAGGCCAGGACGCGGGCTGGGCAAGGTGACGGCGATCGGCGACGACGAGCTGACCGTCGAGACGCGCAAGGGCGACGAGGTGCGCGTTTTGGTCGATGCCGAGACCGTTTTCCGGGTCAAGGGCATCGAGGAGCCGACATTGGCCGACATCAAGGTGGGCGACATGGTTGCCGGGCGGGTGGTCAAGCAGGATGATGGCACGCTGTTGGCCAAGGTGGTTGCCGTGGTGCCGCCCAAACCCGCGCCGTAACCGTTGTTTTTGCCAGGCTCCTGGCTCGATGCCAGGAGCTTTTTTTGTTTCTCTGCGGTTGTGTTGTTCAGCACGCTTCTAGATTGACCGGTTGCCCCGGTCGCGCGACAGCAGATCGTGGACGGTTTCCCGGCGTTGGATGATTTCGGCGTGGCCGTTTTGGACCCACACCGCGGCCGGGCGGGGAAAGCCATTGTACGCCGAGGCCATCGAGAGTTGGTAAGCGCCAGACATGGGGATGGCCACAATGTCGCCGGGGGAAAGGGGCGGCAGCGATACGTCGCGCGTCAAAATGTCGCCCGATTCGCAAAAAGGGCCGCACAGAGTGACCGTTTCGCGGCGTTGGGCGGGGCGATTGGCGCACAGCGCGGTGTATTGAGCGCCGTACAGCGCCGGGCGCGGGTTGTCGGCCAGGCCGCCGTCGATAAAGATGAACGTGCGCCCGTTGGGGATGGCTTTTTTGCCGCCGACGGTGTACAGCGCGACGCCGGCGCGGGCGACCAAAGAGCGCCCCGGTTCCAGGACGAGCCGGGGGAGAGGCAGGTTTTTTTCCGCACAGCGCCGGATCGTCGCTTCGCATAGCGATTTTATGTACAGCGATACGGGCGCGGGTGGCTGTTGCGCGGTATAGGGTACGCCCGCGCCGCCGCCGGGGCTGATTTCGGCGGGTGCCCAGCCATGCCGATCGCGCATCCGGGCTGCGAAATCGACCAGGGTCTCGATGCAGGCGCGGAACGGTTCCGTCTCGAAAATTTGCGACCCGATGTGGGCGTGCAAGCCAACCAGCTTGATGTGGGGTGTGTCCAGGGCGCGTTGCACCGCTTGCGCGGCGTCGCCGGTGGCGATTGGAAAGCCAAACTTGGCATCCAGCAGGCCGGTTTTTCGATAATCGTGGGTGTGTACGTCGATGCCGGGCGAGAGCCGCAGCCAGACCCGAATCGGTTTGGCCGGCGCCAGTTTGTCAATGCGCTCGAAATCGTGCCAGCCGTCGATGACGATGCGTCCGACGTCAACCTCGATGGCGCGCGCGAGCAGTGCGGGCGGCTTGTTGTTGCCGTGCAAGTGGATGCGTTCCGGCGGCAGGTGAGCTTGCAATGCCGTCGCCAACTCGCCCGGCCCAACGACGTCCAGCCCCAGGCCGGCCCGGTCCCAGAATTGAGCCAGGGCCGTACACAGATAGGCTTTGGCGGCATAAGAGACCGTGGCGCCGGCCGGATAGTGGGCCTCGAGGGCGGTCTGGTACGCGCGCGCGTTGTCGAGGAGCGTGTTTTGATCGTAAACATATAATGGCGTATCGTATTGCGCTGCCAGGTCAAGCGTATCGCAGCCGCCGATGTGCAGATGACCATCGGCGGCGCGGGATGCCGTGTCGGGCAGCAGGGCGCGGGGGAGTGGGGTCATTTTACTTTTCCTGTCGTTTGGCCGTCGCCTGGATCGACGGCATGTTGTTTGGGATGTGACAGCTATGCGTTCGGTATCGCGGCCCAAGTTGTGTTATACTGGTGTGGAGCGCAAGGAAAGGTCTGGGCTGTTTCAAGTGAAGCCGGTGTTTCAACGGCGCTGCTTGCCCGGATGGCAGAGCGCCATTTTGCGGTTGCTGGGTGGTCTCACGCTTTGGCGAGATGTGTCCGCGTTGCGGGAGCTGCTCAAGGCAAAAATGGACGACAGGCGCTTGACGCGGGTCGGGTCTTTCCTCGCTCTCGCACCTGGCGGGGCGCCTCTTGTGGTTCCGTGTTTTGTCGGTTTGGCTGACCAACCGGCTTTTTTTTTATCTTGGTTCCTCTGTGCGTGCAAGCTGCGTTGTGTAAAGGTTGTGTCATCTGTGTCCCGCAGACGGGGATTTGTCAATCCCCTTGGAGCAAAATCAAGTCCATTGGCCTGGATTTTTCCTCCGACCGGTGGTATAATGGCGTTGCGTTGTGTATTGCGCCGTTGGTTTTCAATCCCAGTTTTCCTCAAGGTTTGTGTCACCTGTGTCCCACATTTTGCGTCGACCGGCCATTTACTTGCTGATCGCATGCGCGTTTGTCGCGCATGCGGCGTTTTATAGCGCGTCGTTGGGTTTTGACGTCGTCGATGATGCTTATATTTCGTTTCGCTATGCGCGCAATGTCGCGCGCGGTGGCGGCCTGACTTTTAACGTCGGCGAGCGCCCGGTCGAGGGGTACACGAGTTTTTTGTGGACGGTGGGCCTCGTTCCGGTCTTTTTGCTCGGTTGGCCGGGGGCGACGGCGGCCGCGCTCTTGGGGTTGTTGTCGGCGTTGGGGTGTTTTGTTTTGCTGGCCCGGCGAGTGGTTTGTCTGTGGTTGCCGGCTCGCTTTGCCGGCGCAGTGGGGTCGAATCATGGCCGTGGCGTCTGGTTGGCTGCGGCGGCGACCTTGTTTTTGGCCGCCGATGGTTCGTTTGCATTGTGGGCGGTGGGGGGGTTGGAGACGGCCTTGTTCTCGCTGCTGCTGCTGGCCGGCGCGCTGGCTTATGTACACGAGGTTGAGCACGTGGATGCGCCGGTTGTCTCCGGGGTGTGGTTTGCTTTGGCCGCGTTGGCGCGCCCGGAAGGGGTGTTGGTTTACGGCGTGACCCTGGCCCATCGCGTGGTTTTGAACCTGGCGCGGCGGCAGAAACCGTTCATGCGTCAAGACGGGCAGCGGTTCAAGACCTTTGCGATGATCTGGGGGACGTGGTTTGTCACGCGGTGGTGTTTTTATGGTTTTCCACTGCCGAACACTTTTTACGTCAAGGTTTCGTTGGTCGATGCGGCGGTGCAGTGGCGGCGCGGGTGGACGTATGCGCAGACCTTTGTCGGCGTTCACCTGGGGCCGCTTTTGTTTGCGATGGCTTTGCTGCCTTTGCTGCGCCGTCGCTGGCGGGTGTGGAGCAGTTATTTTGTGCTGTTGGTTGGCCTGTACAGTGTTTATATCGTGTACGTAGGCGGCGATTGGTCGGTCGGACGTTTTTTTGCGCCGCTGCTGCCGTTTTTTTACACGCTCTTGGCGGCGGGTCTGTTTGTGGTCGGTGAATGGGTTGAGGATCGCTGGCCGGCGGGTTGGCGTCGGCCACGGACGGCGCGTACCGTCGTTGCCGTCGCCGTCGTTGTGGGCATAGCTGGCGGCCTGTTTGTCCGGTCGTCTCTCGACGGCGCCAAGGCGCGCTTTGTCGATGCGTTTGACGCCCGGTTGATGGGGCGCGCGCGGACGGCAATGGGACGTTGGTTGCACGAAAATATGCCGCGTGATACGTATATCGCCGTCGATGCGGCCGGGCAGATTCCCTTTTACGCCGATTTGCGGACGCTCGATCTTTATGGGTTGAACGATCTGGTCATTGCACATAGCCGGGTTGAACGGATGGCGCAAACGACGCCGGGGCATCAAAAGATGGACATGGCGTATGTCATTTTTGTCGCCCGGCCGGATTATATCATCGTTTACGGTTCGGCTTTGGACTGGTTGTCGGCGTTCAGTTATCAACGGGCGGCGTGGCGCTGGACGGACGATCCTACGCTCGAAGCGGTGCTGAGTGTGTACGAACGGCAATGATCTTGGCACGGGGCGCTAAAACCCCACCGCGCAGCCATCTTTGCGTGGGTCGCTGCCCGCTTTGAGCACGCCGGTTTGTGGGTCGCGCATGATGATTTGCCCACCGCCAAAGACGCCGCGCAAAGAAGACATCAACTGGCACCGCAGAACACCGTAAATACTCACAAAATAAGATAATCTCTGCGTTCTTGGGTCAATTCTGGGTTTTTCAGCGGCCTCCTAGGCGTAATCGATCTCGAGTTCGTCCAGGATGCTGCGCAGCGCGCTGGCCGCCGTCGCAAACAGCTCTGGCCCCGTGAACCCGGAAGAATGCCCCGCGACTTTCAAGTGCGGTTCCAGCGAAAGAAAGCCGTCATAGCCCATCGCTTTGGCCGCCGCCATCAACTCGCGCACCTGACCATCCCCCTCGCCGGCCGGGACGACATGCCCATCCTCGCTCACCGCGTCTTTGATGTGAAAATACTCGATATAAGGCTTGAGCAGCGGAAAAGCCTCGTCGAACGGCTTGACGCCGGCCTGGACATAGTTGGCCGGGTCCAGGATAGCGCGAAAAGCATCGCTTTTAACCGTTTTGTGCAGATCGTGGCACTGTACCGCCGATTCGCCATAGATATTTTTCTCATTTTCGTGCAGCATGAGCACCCCTTGCGCGGCGGCCATATCGGCCATTGTCTGCAAGCGACGCATAACCTCGTCGCGATCGGCCGCGCGGTCGTTGCAGTAAAAGGAAAACATGCGAATGTAACGGCAGTTTAGCCTGAGCGCCACATCGATGGCGCGCTGTACCAGCCCTTTGTACGCCTCGAAATCGTTGTCGATGGGCGCTTTGCCAAGCGGCGATCCGATCGCCGAGACGCCGATGCCATGCCTGTCCAATTCGATTTTGACCCGCCCCAATTCCTCGTCGGTCAGATCGAGGACGTTCTTGGCCCACACGCCGCGCAGTTCCAGAAATTTGATGCCCAACGCATCGAGGGTGTTCAATTGTACGTCGAGATCGGCCGAGATTTCGTCGGCAAACCCGGATATTTTGACCATTTTTTTCTCCATTTCGGTTGTAAATTGTTCAGTATCTGACCCGTCCAAAGCCGAGCAGACCCAGGCACTGCTCGATCAAGAAGAGAATGACGCCAAAAACAATGTCGATCACCAGGGTAACGGCAAAGGCATAGCTCAAATAATTGATCGCCCTTTGTGTCCAACCACCAAATGTTTGTACCAACTCGTCTGAAAGACCGGCCAGGTAGAGCACCGCGCCGACAAAGGCGATAAACAACAGCGCCATCCACCAGGCGTGACGGTCGGCGGCGCTGGGAAACATGGCATTGCCAATGGCGAACACAAAATAAGCCCAGAGCCAGAAATCGGCCGCGCCATACATCCCCGGCAGCTCGCGCCAAAATGTCTCCGGGCTAAAAGAATGCACGCGGTCGACGCCCAGCGCCCGGCTGCTGATCAGCAAGATGACGATGCAGCCGCTCATCAGCGGCGCCAAACCGATCAAGCTGGCGCGGAGGGGGTCGGTGCGCGAAATCTCGACCGAGCCGAGTGTGACCTGGTTGCCGCGTTTGCGACGGACGCCGATCGAAAAGCGACGTACCCGGACACGCAGCAGCCAGGCGACCAGGGCATGGCTTACCTCGTGGAGCAAGACGCCGGGCAAGGTGAGCAGCAGATAGATGGTCATGGCAATCTGCCCATCTCGAGTCACCAGATAGCCGATGCCCTGGATGTGTTTGGTGATCCATCTGGTGGATACCAACAGCAATACAAAGGTGATCAGCAGCCAGGCCACAACAATGCCCCTCTCAATCGCAGAGCACGCCAGCATCGCAGAGCGACACGCTCATCCCGGCGTTCCTGGCGCTTGACTTTTTTTTCCCCCAGCCGGCATAGTATAGCATGAAAAGCCGGTCGCTCCAACTGGGTTGGTGTCGTCCTTGAGCGTCACCGGCAATCCGGCCACAAGCAGGTAAACTCTGGCGGCGGCAGCAGCCAATATCTGGTTTGCTTTGCCCAATAAATCGCGATAAGCGCGTCCCAATGGAAAAGCAGGCACCACACCCATACCAACCTGGTTGGACACGACAATTACTGTGTTCCTGGTCTGGCGCGAGCAATCGATCAACTGTTCTACTTCATCCATCACCGCTGTTTCGACCTCGGTCGCAAAGACATCCTGGAATTCGAGCAGCCGATTGGATACAAGCAGCGTCATACAGTCGAGCAAAATGACCCGCTCCCTTGCCTCTGCCTCCAATATCCTGGCGCCGACATGTCGTTGTGCTTCCAATGTGCGCCAGCCCTCTGGACGTTCCCGTCGATGTTGCTGGACACGCCGTCGCATTTCGTCATCCCGAGCCTCGGCTGTGGCGACAAAAACCACCGATGCTCCGCCGATCTCTTGGGCTAAATGCTGGGCAAACGCGCTTTTTCCACTGCGCGCTCCACCCAAGATCAAAATCAGACTGCCCATATATCACCTCATTCTATGCACAATGATTGGAATCATTCAACAGCGTCAAAACCGCCGTGTCATTGTACATCTCGATTTGCGAAACAGACGCGACATCCAACTTGAAGCGCCAATGTTCCCGGACCGAAAGACCCAGCGCCAGACACAGCAGCACGCGCAGCGGCCCGCCGTGCGAAACAACCATGATGGCGAGATCGTCCTTGCGCCTCATGACGTCTTGGCAAAAATCTTGCACTCGCACTGCAACCTGTTGTAGCGTTTCCCCCGCCGGAGGCGCAACATTCAACGGATTCTCCAGCCAGGCGGCAACCCGCTCCGGCCAGCGCGCCTGAATCTCGTCCCAGGTCAACCCTTCCCAGTCGCCAAACGCCATTTCGCGCAACCGAACGTCTGGTTCAACCGCCATATTGTGCGGCGCAGCAATTGTCTGCGCGGTCTGCATTGCGCGTCTCAGATCGCTGGCGATTATCTCGTCAATGGCGTGTTGGCGGAATCGATCGGCCAATTGCCTCGCTTGCGCCCGGCCAATCGCATTCAGAGAGACGCTGGTTTGCCCCTGATAGCGTTGTTCCAGGTTCGCGTTTGTCTGGCCGTGACGCACCAATACAAGCCGTATCATTTGCCGGCCTCTCGAACCCCCTCTAACAAACGGGCGTTTTCCTCCGGCGTGCGCGTCGCAATACGCACATGGCCCGGCAAGCCAAAAGAGGCGCAGTCGCGCACCAGAATTCCCTTGTTCATCAACGCACGCCGGAAAACCAGACCGTTGCCGACCGGGAGCAAAAAATAGTGCGTGACCGACGGTGCCGGGTGTAGCCCCAGCGCGACCAGCCCGGCGCGCAACGTCTCTCTATCCCGGCGCAACTTGCGCATCGAATCTTGCAAATGTTCTCGATCTCCCAGCGCAACCACGCCCGCCGCCTGCGCCAGCGCATTGACACTCCACGGCGGCCGGACGCGCGCCAATGCACGGATCACTGCCCGCGTCCCCAGCGCATACCCCAGACGCAACCCGGCCAGCGCATAATCCTTGGTCATCGAACGCAACACGACCAAATTGCTGCGCCTTGAATCTGCCGCCGTCCGAAAACCGGGCACAAATTGATAATAAGCCTCGTCGATCACAAACAACGTGCGCGGCTGCGCCGCTGCCCATTCGTGGATCTGCGACGACGGGACGACCACGCCCGTGGGATTGTTGGGGTTACAGAGAAACACGATGCGCGGTCCGGTACGCTGCCCCATCCGGCGTAACGCCGTCGTCTCGACGGCAAAATCCTGCTCCGGGCGCGCTGTCCACCGCGCGACGCACCCGCCCATCAGCGTCACGGCGCGCGCATACTCGCCAAACGTCGGCCCCACCACCAGCGCACGGTCTCCGGGGCGAACAAAGGCCATTGCCAGCAGCCAAATCAACTCTGCTGTGCCGTTTCCAACCAGAATATGATCGAGTGCAACGCCTTGCTGCGCGCTCAACGCCCGGCGCAACGCCAGCGCCTCCCGGTCCGGGTAGCGGTCGAGCGGCGTCCAAGCCAGAGCCTGGCGCACCAGTGGCGACGGCCCATAGGGGTTGCTATTGACGCTGAAATCGAGCACTTGCTCTGGACCAAGCCCGGCGCGTTCCAACTCGGCATAATCCAACGCACCATGCTGCTCCGGCGGCGTTGCCCAGACTTCCGGGCGAGGCGCGATACGGTCATCGGTCATCGACACGCCCCCGTTTCAAAACCCCCCGAAACCATACCCCGCCGATCAGCAACCCGACGCCCAACGCGGTCGCCACGCGCATCATCCGTACCGCGCGGCCCACATCCTGCGGCGTCGCCGCACGCTGTCCCTGCCCCAGGCAATAGTGCCCGACTTTTTCCAACTCGACATCCAGCGCGCCGGCCATGGCGCTCATTGGATGACCGGCGTTGGGGCTGGCCGTCTTGCACCTGTCGCGTCGCCACACACGCAGCGCGCCGCGCGCGTCGGCGCGTCCCAGTGGCGAGATCAGGACAAACAACCATGCTGTCAATCGCGCCGGGATAAGGTTGGCGGCATCGTCGATGCGCGCAGGAACTTTGCCCAGCCATTCGTGCTCTGGATCGCGGTAGCCCAGCATCGAGTCGGCGGTATTGAAAAAGCGATAGGCCAGGGCGGTCGGCAATCCGCCGGCGGCGTAATAAAACAACGGTGCGATCACCCCATCGGAAGTGTTTTCGGCCACCGATTCGATCGTTGCTGCTGCAACCCGGGCCGTGTCCAGCGTCTGCGTCTCCCGGCTGACGAGATGCCAACTTGCCAGCCGGCGCGCGGCGTTCAGGTCGTCGCGTTCGAGTGCGTCTTGCACCTCCGTCGCCGCCGCGCCGAGTCCACGCAACGAAAACATCATCTTGAGCGCCAGTGCTTCGCCCGCCCAACGCAACAGCGTCGGAAGCGGAGCGAGCAGCTGTTGCCAGAGATACCCAATGGTTGCGACCATCCCCGCGCCCAGCAGATCGAGCGCCGCGCCGTAGGCAAAACGGCGAACGTTGCCGCCCACGGGCGCGTGGCGTTTGGCCGCCGCAATCGCCGCACCGATCCAGGCGACGGGATGAAACCGGTTTGGCGGGTCGCCAAACAGCACATCCATCAGCAAGGCCAGAACGATGACTATGCTACGGAGCGTATACATCTAGTGCCTCCTGTAACGCCTGCCGCACACAGCGCCCAATCAGCCAGCCTGCCGTTGTCGCCGGGCCGGCATAGGAAAGTAGGTTCCCGTGACCGGTGCAAGCCACAACCACGGCATCTGTAGAGGTGCCGGTGGCCGGATACCCGTTGCTTGTTTTGATCCGGCGTTCTCCGAGGACGGCGGTTTTTGCTTCGGTGGCCGTGATCACTGCATTGACCATCGCCGCTGGCGTCAGGTTGGCGTCGAGCAACAGAATGACATTGATTGTCCCCGGAGAGCGCATAAAAGGTTGACTTGCACCCACAGCAGTCGCGTTTCGGCAGCCGGCCGTGATCACGGTGGCTACACCGAGGTCGCCATCAGCGAACGTTGCCGTGCGCGCTTTTTCCAATGGCACGGCAGTCATCAGACCGACAAACGGCGGAACAATGTGTCGCCGGCGCGCAAACGCATACATCTCGCTCACCGGATCACGCTCGTCATAGTCCTTGTCCACGTGACGATTTAGAATCACACGTGTGTCCAAAATTCCTCCGCCCACAATGGCCGAAGAGAGGCAATGCAACGGCTGCGCGCTGGACAAAACCAGCACCTGGCGATCCAATTCGATATCGAGACCAGGAAATATGATGTTCATTGCCCCAACCCCACGTACACCAGCAACACCGTCGCCTCGACCACTTCCGAGAGCGCACCGTACACATCGCCGGTCAGGCCGGGAATCTTGAGCAAAACCAGGCGCACCACCAGCCCGGCAACCAGTATCGATGCCAGCATTGCGATCAACCCCGCGCCGCGCCCCACGATCAATGTCACGCCCGTTGCAATCAAAGTGGCCCACACAACCTGACCCCGGCCGGCGTGATCCTTGAGCGCTCGTCCCAACCCGTTTTCCCGTGCATAAGGCGCCGTCGCAATCGCCAGCGAAATCGTCCAGCGAGAAAGCGTCAAGGCGAGAACCAGGACAACCGCGCGATGTGAAACGACGCTCAACGCCGACCACTTGAGCAAGAGCAGCAGCACGCCACCAGCCAGCCCAAAAGCTCCAACTCGCTCGTCGTGCATGATTTCAAGCCGTCTCTCTGCCGTATAGCCGCCAAACAAACCATCGCAAGCGTCGAGAAAGCCGTCTAGATGCAATGCTCCCGTCACCGCCGTTGAAGCAGCCAACACCAACACGGTCGCGATCGACGCGGGGAAAACAAACATCAGTCCCCGATCCAGCAAGGCCAACAGCGCGCCCAGCAATGCGCCGATCAAAGAAAAGTATCCCACCGCCTGTCCCATTTCGGACGCGGTAAACATCCGGCGAATGATCGGCGGAGCCAAAGTGAGGAATTGCAACGCCGCCACTGCTGGCGTCAGCCAGCGGCCAGGCCAATTGTTATGTGCCACGGAGGAATCCCGGCGGCTCACCGCTCTGCCTCCTGATCAGACACGCTCGCTTCGGCCAACGTCGCCATCTCGCAAAGCGTTTTACAGGCCGCCTCGGCCAACGAAATGCCCAATGCCGCGCCGGTTCCCTCGCCCAAACGCATGTCCAGGTCAAGCAACGGCTCCAGTCCCAGCCAGTCGAGCATCACGCGATGTCCCAATTCTTGGGATCGATGCGCGGCGATCAGAAAGGGACGCACTTGAGGGGCGAGCGTGACCGCGAGCATGGCGGCCGCAGTAGAGATAAAGCCATCAATCACTACCGCGCATCGATATGCCGCTGCACACAACATCGCGCCCACCATACCGCCAATCTCAAACCCGCCGACCTGGGACAGAACATCCAGTGCGTCGGCAGCGTCTGGCTTGTTGACCACCAACGCACGGCGCACGGCGTCAATCTTGCGTTCCAACCCGGCATCATCGACCCCTGTGCCTCTTCCGACCAAATCGTCAGGCGGGCGCTGGGTGAGCGCGGCGGCAATTGCCGCCGCGGCAGTCGTGTTGCCGATCCCCATCTCGCCCACAGCCAAAATATCTAACCCGCGGTCGATTTCGTCTCTAATCACCGCTGCGCCGTTTTGCACCGATCTGACGGCTTGTGCGCGACTCATTGCCGGGCCAACGGCCATATTGGCCGTGCCCAGTGCCACTTTTTTGTCGATCAATGCCGGATACGACGGCATCTCGACAGCCACACCCATGTCGACCACAATCAACCGCGCATCTATGTGGCGAGCCAATACATTGATCGCTGCGCCGCCCCGCACAAAGTTGAACACCATCTGCGCGGTTACTTGCTGTGGATAGGCGCTAACACCCTCAGCAACAATGCCATGATCACCGGCCATCGTGACGATGACCTTGTGCGTGATTTTCGGGTATGGGGTACCCAAGATACCGGCCAATTGCACCGAGAGCGTCTCCAACCGGCCCAAACTGCCCCGTGGTTTGGTCAACTGATCTTGACGGTGGCGCGCGGCGACCATCGCCGCCTGATCGAGAGGACGCAGGCGATCGACAAATTCAAACATATTGTTTTCTGACAAAGAGCACTCTCCTTTTATGTAATCTAGTGTTTATCCCCTGCTCAACGTCCATAGATGATCGTATCCAATCGATCTATATCGAGGGCTTTTTCCACGGCATCGGCCAGACGCTCGAACGCCGCCTCGTACAGCGGCGACCGCGCCGCGCGACCGCCGGCCTGCCAGCCCAGCGCCGACAGCCAGGCGTGGCGCAGATTCGCGTTTTCAAACAACCCATGGAGATAACATCCCCAGATCCGGCCCCCTGCACTCACCGCGCCGTCGTGTACGCGCACTGTGCGCTCGCCGCGTTGCGTGATCTCGATCCACGGCACCGGGCTGCGTGTGTGCCCCATGTGAATCTCGTACCCCCGGATCGTCTGCCCGGACAGCGCCGCCATCCACCCCAGTGCCGGGCGCACCACGGCGTGAACGCGATGCGTGCGCTTGGCTTTGGCAAACGTCGTCTGCGTCGCCAGCAACCCCAATACCGTCACCTCGCCGGCCGCCGACTCGACGTGATCCGGGTCGCAGATCGACTGACCGAGCATCTGGTATCCGCCACAAATGCCGACCACCGCCGTTCCCCGCTGCGCCAGCCGCGCGATCCGCTGCCCCAGTCCGCGTTCCCGCAGCCACGCCAGATCGGCGACCGTGCTCTTGGTGCCGGGCAAAATCACCGCATCCGGGTTACCCAGCTCTTGCACCGAAGAAACGTATCGCAGGCGCACGCCCGGTTCGGCGATCAGGGGATCGAAATCGTCGAAATTCGAGATCAGCGGCAGCCTGACGACGGCGATATCGACCGCCTCGTCCGGGTAAACGGGCACCTGCGCGTGGTCGAACCACGGCTCCTCGAGGGCCACGGCATCCTCTTGCGGAATACCGAGATCGGGCAAATAGGGCACGACGCCGAGCACCGGCACCTGTCCCCGCGCCTCCAGGATACGTATCCCATCGTCGAACAGCGATAAATCACCTCGAAATTTGTTGACGACCAACCCCTTGATCAACGCCCGCTCGGCCGGTTCGAGCAGCCAGAGCGTGCCCAGCAGTTGGGCAAACACGCCGCCGCGATCGATGTCGCCGACCAGCAGCGTCGGCGCTTGCGCATAGCGCGCCACGGCCATGTTGACAATGTCGCGCGACTTGAGATTCAACTCAACCGGGCTGCCTGCTCCCTCGATGACGACCAGGTCATAAGCCTGACGCAAATGGTCGAGCGAGGCGGTGACGGCAGCCCAAAACTCGCGTTTGCGCTCGAAATACGCTCGCGCCGACTCGGTTTTGAGCGGACGGCCCAAGAGCACGACCTGCGCGCGCGAATCGGCTTCGGGCTTGAGCAACAGCGGATTCATCTCGACCGTCGGCTCGATGCCCGCCGCAGCGGCCTGCACAGCCTGCGCGCGGCCGATCTCGGCGCCGTCGGCGCAAACGGCGGCATTGTTGGACATATTTTGCGCCTTGAACGGCGCAACCCCTAGACCTCGTCGCGCATAGATGCGACACAGCGCCGTGACCAGCAGGCTCTTGCCCGCCGACGAGGTTGTGCCCACCACCATCAACACGCGAGCCGTCATCGCCCCACCTCGCTTTCCTGCCAGACCACGCGCCCGCGTCGCCACATCCAGATCGTCTCGGCCAAAAAGCCCAGCTGGATCGAGAGCCACACCACATACAACCCGGCCACGCGCCGCCAGATCACACCAAGACCCAGAACCAGGCTGCTGGTCAGCAAATAGACCACCAACCCCTCCGGCACGCCGCGCGTCAGGCGAAACCGCACCAGCACGCCCTGAACCAGGCTATGAAAGACGAGCAACCCTGGATACAGCAACGCGGCCCACAATCCCCACCGCGCCAAATCGATCAGCGAAGCGGGCAGCGCCGCCACCCGCGCCAAAACAACCTCGGCCAGCGGCGTGGCTGCGACGATCGCGAGCAAGAGGGTGAGCGCCCCGGCCAGGCCAAGCGCAAAGCGGCTCAAAGCGCGCATCGCGCGCGGCCCAGACAGCAAAGCCACGACCACATCGTGGTAAGCCCGGCCGGCGCTGGCCAAGATCGAGGCAATGTTATACACCACCGAATACACCGCCAGCGAGTCCAGGGGAAAAGGCATCCGGCTGAGCGCCGCGCTGCGCAGGGGATAGACCGGCACACTGATCAGTTCGGTCAGCGCCAGGGGAAGGTAAAAAGCCAGCAGCGCCCGCCAGGTCAACGGCGCAGCCGTAGTCTCATCGCGCTCTGCCTTTTGCGCCCGTTGGACACGCCAGACGAGAAAAGCAACCTGGGCCGCCGCACCGATCAGGGCGGCGGCGACGACGACCAGAATGCCAGACACGCCCCGGAGCCAACATCCTCCCCACAGCGCCACCCCGCCGACGCCGAGACGCAGCAGCGTGCCGCTGCTCACATCTCGCGCCTGACCGCTGCGGATGAGCAGTCCCTGGTTCAGGCTGCGGCAGGCGACGATCCAGGCCCAGGGGGTCATGAGCATCATCCCCAGACGGGCCGGGGCAATGATCTCGGCCGGGACGCCGATCCAGCGGCCGACGACGAGATCGTACAGCGGGGTAAACGCCACCAGCGCGTGGACGGCGGTTGCTATGCCACCCAGCCAGGCCGAAAAACACCTCAGCTTGCGGCGTGCCTCTTGGCCCCGGCCCAGCGCAATAGCCGCAGGCAGCAAAAAACTCGCCGGAGCCGCGATGGTGATCGCCAGCGTGCGCACGACGCCGCTATAGGCGGCCAGATTGATCTCAGATTGGCTCAAGCGTGCCAGAACGGCCAGCTGCACCGGCGTTTCGATGGCGTCGAGCAGGGTGCTGGCGACCAGCGGCCACCAGGTCTGCACAATCAGGCGCATCGACAGGTCTGATGTCGGGTCGTCGGTTGGTGTTACCTTCACTTTACCCTCCCAATATGCCGTCGATCATGGTCAACACGCGGTGACACAGCACGTCGAGCACCGCCTGATCGTGGCTCACGATGACGATTGCCATCCCAGCCTCGGCGGCAGCAGCCAGGAGATGCAGGATCGACGCCGACACCGAGACATCCAGCGCCGAAGTCGGTTCGTCGGCAATGATCAACGCCGGTTTGGCGGTCAGCGCGCGGGCGATCGCCACACGCTGGCACTGTCCCACCGACAGCTCGTCCGGCCTGGCGGCGGGATCGATGTTGCCCAGGCCAACATCGTGCAACCTGGCCGCTGCAATTTCCCGTCGCTGTGCCGGCAAAGGACGACTGGCGCGGTGCGCGGCCATCAGCGGCTCGGTGATGGTGCGCCAGATCGGCCAGCGCCGGTCCAGACTGCCTACCGGGTCTTGAAAGATCGGCATAACATACCCGCTGCGCATCCGGCGGGTCGAGATTCGCCGGCCGCCGACGGCGACCAGTTCGCCGCCCCAATACACCTCGCCGGTGGTGGGACGCTCGATCGTCGCCAGCAAGCGCAACAAGGTCGATTTGCCGCAGCCCGATGGGCCGCAAATGCCGACGATCTCGCCCGCCTCAACCCGTAAACTGGCCCGGACCAGCGCGCGCACCGACCGGATCCCGCGCTCGTAGGTTTTGGATACCTGCCGCGCTTGCACAACGCACGCCGGCGCTGTCGCTCCGCCGGTGTGTCTCGCACGTCGTGACACGAGAGGCGCAGCATGATGTTGAGCGGTCGTTTGCCGGATGGTGGGAGGCGTTTCCTGTCTGTCTGAAGACAACACCGGGCAGGCCACCCCGTTGCGTAAAATCGGCGTCTGAGTGCGGCAGGTTGCCTGGGCATAGCGACAACGTGGGGCAAACGCGCACCCCGCCTGCACCTCAGTCAGATCGGGCGGCGCGCCGGGCAGGGCCGTGGGCAACCCCCCGCCCAAACGGGGAATGGCGTTCAGCAAAGCGATGGTGTAGGGATGTCTGGGATGTTTTAGAACATCTTTTGCTTCGGCGAGTTCGACGATCCGCCCGGCGTACAGAACGGCCACGCGGTCGGCGTGGCGGGTGACCACATTGATGTCGTGGCTGACCAGCAGCACCGTTGCGCCGGTCCGGCGCAAATCGGCCAGCGTCGAGTCGGCCAGATTGGCGTCGAGGGCGCTGGTCGGCTCATCGGCAATGATCAGCGGTGGATGGTGCGCGGCGGCGGCGGCGATTGTCGCCCGCTGCAACATCCCGCCGCTCCATTGATGCGGGTAGCGGCGCAGCGCCGTTGCCGCGTGGCGAATTCCCAACGCATCCAGCGCGTTGCGGATCGCGTCCTGCGGCGGTTTGAGGCCGTGTGCTCGCCATGCCTCGGCCACGTGCGCCCCCACCCGGTCCAGCGGATTGCAGGCCTTGTAGGGGTCTTGAGCCACAAATCCGACGACCAGTCCGCGCAATTGGCGCAGTGTGTGCCCCGGCGCGTCCAATACCTCAGCGTCGCCGACGCGGATCGACCCGTACACCCGTGTGCCGGGGGGCAATATGCCCAGCGCCGTGCGCACCAGCGTCGTTTTCCCACACCCCGATTCGCCCACCAGCGCCAGACACTCGTCGCGATAGAGGCGCAGGCTCACGTCGCGCACGGCGCGCGCGCCGGTCTCATACTCGACGGTGACGTTTTCAAAAGTGAGGATTGTGGATTTCATTGCACCCTCTGAGAACCAGACACGTCGCGGAGCGCGTTGCCGATCAGGTTGGAGGCGACGACAGATACAAAGATCGCTCCGGCAGGGGCGATCAACAACCAGGGGGCCGTGGAGAAAAACAAGCGCGACGTGGACAACATGGCGCCCCATTCGGCGCGAGGCGGCTGTACGCCCAACCCCAGGAACGACAACCCGGCAATGCTCATAATGATTCCCCCCAAATCCAGGGTGACGACAATGAGCATCTGGCCCAGCACGCCGGGCAAAATGTGCCCCAGCACAATGCGCGGCCAACTCAGCCCCGCCAACCGGTCGGCCAGGACATCCTGGCGCAGTCGGGCGGCCAGCACATAGCTGCGCACCAGGCGTGCATAATAGGCCCACCATGACGAGATCAGCGCCAGCAGCAGGTTTTGAAACCCCACGCCCAGGATGCCGACGATCGCCAGCGCCAGCACCAGCGACGGTAGCGCCAACAGCACATCGACGATGCGCATCAGCACGGCGTCGATGATGCCGCCGCCCATCCCGGCGGTGATGCCTGTCACCAGGCCAATCGCCAGCACGCTGACCAGCACGATCAGTGCCGCGCCCAGCGATCGCCGCCCGCCGTCGAGCAAGCGGGCCAACTGGTCGCGGCCAAACTGGTCGGCACCCAACCAGTGTTTGACCCCCGGCGGGGCCAATTTGTCGGACAGATCGATGCGGTCGGGGTCATAGGGCACCAGCAGGGGGCCGAGCGACACGGCAAGGAGCACCCATGCGCCCACGATCAGCCCGGCCCGGCCGCTCCACGAGCGCCAAAAACGCCCCCACGTGCCAGAGGCCCGTCGGCGCGACCGTGAGGCGCGGAAGCGGTCCTGGGTAGCGTGTGGCAGGCTCATACATTGCCTCCCTGGCGGATGCGGGGGTCGAGCAACATGGCCAGCGCATCGACCACAAAGCTGGCCCCGACATAGACCAGCGTGTTGACGGCGACAAATCCTTGCATTACAGGCAGGTCGCGCGCGCCGATGGCGGCGACGACATAGCTGCCCAGCCCCGGCCAGGTAAAGACGGCTTCGATGATCGCCGAACCGCCCAGCAGGGCGCTGATGCCCACGCCCACCGCCGTCAGGAAGGGGAGCATGGCATTTGGCAGAGCATAGCGCAGCAAGATGCGCAATTTCGTAGCGCCGCGTGCTGTCACCACCAGAATATAACGGCTGCCCAGGGCCTCGAGCAGATTGGCGCGCAACAACTGCGTCCAACGCGCTGCACGCCTCAAGGCCAGGCACGCGGCCGGCAACCAGACCTGGCCGAATTTGCCGCCCGACACAACCTGTCCCCAGCCCAGTTTGAGGACAAGGACATATAGAATCAACAGCCCAACCAAAAAAGAAGGCGTTGTGGCCCCCACCTGGGTTAAAAAACGCACCACCTGGTCGGGCCAGCGTTCGTGATAGGCCGCGCTCAACAATGCCGCCGGGATGGAGACGGCAAAGGACAGTAGCAGGGCGACGCCGGCCAACATGGCAGTGGCGGGCAGCCGTTTGCCAAATTCTTGGAGCACCGGCTTGCCCGATTGGTACGAGTCGGACAAATCTCCCCGCACGACTCGCCCCAGCCAATTCACATATTGTACCAGCAGCGGGCGATCCAACCCCATTTCCCGGCGCACGGCCTCAATCTCTTTGGGCAGCGGCTCCAGCACGCCCCGCGCTTGCAACAGCCGCAGCGCCGGATCGCCGGGGGCCAGGGGCAGCAACGTCCAGATCAAGACGCTGGCACCCAGAACGGTCAGCAGGGCCTGCCCCAGGCGCAGACCGATGGCTCTCAAGACGCTCCATTGCGAAGCGTCGATCACCCGGCTTTGACTCATAGACAAGCTCCCTGATTCTAGCAGAGATGGAGTGCGGCCTCTTGTGAGCGCCGCATTCCATCCCTTTGGTTAAAAGAACGTCTAGTTTGTTGGATGCGTTTCAAACGTGACATGCAGCCAGTTGTGCGAGGGCAAATAGCCCCGGTAGGCTGGCGAGACGACGGCCGGGAACAGTTTGTGGCTGATAAAGAACTGGTAGGCTTGTTCTTCGATGATGATCTTTTGAACCTGTTTGAGTATCTCGGTGCGGCGATCGGCGTCAAAGGTGCGGCTCAGTTCGGTGATCAGCGCGTCCAGATCGGCGTCGGCAATGCCCCCATAGTTGCGGTCGCCATACGAGGCGATGTAGCGGTGCAGCTGTGTTGCGCCGCCGCCGCTGATCGCGCCAGAAAAGGTCAGACCAGCGTTCCAGGGAACCGTGCTCTTTTTCATCGCCTCGCTGATGCTGTCTACCGACTGGATTTCGATGTCAAAGCCGATCTCGGCCAGCTGTGCCTGCATAGCCGTGGCCATCGGCTCCAGATCGGGTTGCTGCGGATAGATCAGCAAGACGACCCGAAGCGGTTGTCCATCCTTGACTCGCACGCCGTCGTCGCCCATCACCCAACCGGCCTCGTCCAGCAGTTGAGCGGCCAATTGGGGGTCGGTCTTTTGATTTTCGACTCGCCAGGGAAACCCCGGCGGATAGTACCCCGTGGCCACGGCATAGACGCCGTTGAGCACATCATTGGCGATCGATTCATAGTCGATGCCCAGGTTGAACGCCCGGCGCACGGCGACATCGTCAAAGGGTTTGGTTTTGAGGTTCAACACGCAGCGCACGCCCTCTCGGGTGTTGGGCGCAGTGACGAAAAACGCATCATCGCGCCCGGCCACAATGCGCTGCGCCTCCGACGGGACATAGATGGCAATGTCGGCCTCGCCGTTCTGCACCGCCAAAATGCGCGCCTGCGCGTCGGGAACGAATCCCACGGTCACGCTGGGCAGCGGTGGAACGCCTTGCCAGTAGTCGTCGTAGCGTTCCAGCACCAACGCCTGATCGTCCAGACTCACCACCTGGTACGGCCCGGTGTAAAAGCCGCTGCCGGCCAGTTTTTCATAATTCTGTCCCACCGCTTCGACCGCCTGAGCATCATAGACAGGGAAAACACTTTCCGAGGCCAGGATGTTGGGCACTGTGGGCAGAGGTTCTTTGGTGGTCAGCACAACCTCGAACTCGCCGGTGGCTTTGACGGTGGCGCCGGGCAGGTTGGCCTGCGCCGAAGAGGAAAGCTCGAGCTGCCGCTCCATCATGGCCACCAATGCCTTGGCGTCGAGTTTTTTGCCGTTTTGAAACGTCACCTCTGGGCGCAGCGTCAGCCGCCAGTTGAGATCATCGATCTGCTCTAGCGATTTGAGCACCCAGGGTTTGACGACGAAATCGCGATCCCATTTCATCAACAGCTCGGCGCAACCAAACTCGGAGAACCAAAAGCCCTGTTTGACCGGATCGAGGCTCTTGATCTTGAACGAGGTCAAAATCTTGAGCGGGGGATAATCGGTCGTGGCCGCCGTTGGCTCGACTGTGGGCGTCGCTGTGGGTGCCGATTTCCCGGCCGGTTTGGCGGTGGGCGTTGGCTGGGTCGTTGTGCGCTGGCATGCGCTCAAGCCGAACAGGCCAAGCGCCAATCCGGTCAGCACGACTAGATTCAGAAAACGTCTTGTTTTTGTGTACTTCACTTTCAAATCTCCTCGATTTTGTTTTAAGGGTTGAATGACAAGCGAACGGAACTGGGCCGGGTTTCCCTAGCGCCAGTGAACACACCCGCCGGGTGACGGGTCACGTGCCATAAATGATCGCACGCTCGGCCTCCTTTCCGCGAAGGTAGAACACGAGACACAGAGAAGGCGGAGTATCGGGCTTGGCGTCCCCAAGGCCCCACCGTTGTAGGGCTGTTCAATTCTAATTCGTGCAAGTCACCGCTGGCGGGCCAAGGCCGGGC
>CAYZYE010000027.1:0-26805 GCA_964481205.1 uncultured Anaerolineae bacterium
TCCAGCATAAACCAGCGACGTGTGCCATTGATCGGAAAAACGCACACCTTGGGGCCATCCTGCCGCACCAACCCGGCCACATCGACCGCCGGTAAACCTGAAAATGTCTGCCAGTCCATCAGCTCTGCACTCCTTGGGCTTGCGACGCCCGCCACAACCGTTTGATCAACAGCGCATAAAAGGTCAAAATGACGACCATAATCAGCGGCACATAGATGGCCGGATCCGTCGCCACATACGGGCCGGGCAAAATGACACTCATACCCCCCACGACAAAACTCGCCACCCGCCACGGATCCAACAAAGCATAAGGCAAAAAAACGGCGCCGATCAACCTTTTCACACCCCGGTTGGCAGACGTGCCGAGCAAATAGGCGTAAAGCGGCATACCCAACGACACTTCCCACACCATATCCAGCCAGATAAACGCCCCCAAATAGTAGACAAAAGCCAGGTCCAAAGCCACCCGGGGCGCGTCTTGCCCGGCGCGGTTCGGCGGATGAAACAGGTAACGCAGACCGACCACGGCCAGAGGCAGCAACAGCAAAATTTTGACCCCCGTCGCCCAGCGCAACGCAGCCGGCGATACCCCGGCCAGGTACACGACAATCTGCTTGATCGAATGATTGTACCCCAAAAAGCCCTGCTCTGGTCCGCGCCAGGGAAAATCGCGGCTCAAGCGCGCCAAAAAGTGGACATAATCGACGTGCTGCTGCCAGCCATACGACCACCCGGCAATCCAGATCGTCATTCCAACCACCGCCCCATAGACGAGAATCGACGAGGCCAAAAGTTTGAAAAAGAACCGGCGGCGCCCCAACAGCAAAGGCACAACCAGCGCAAACGCCCAATGCGGCTTGATCTGAAGAATGATCGACAACCACAACAACGACCATCCCAAACGCTCGTACAACACCGCCTCGATAAACCAGGTACCAAACAAAGCCATAATGATATAAATATTCAAATAACCCAGATCGGTCCAAAACGAAGAAAAAAGCAGCCACACCGGCAGCGTCCACACCCACGCCCGGACAGCATAATCGAGCTTGAGCCGCCGGAAAATGCGCCCCCACCAGACATAAAGCAGCGCATAAGCAGCGGTATGCAGCAGAGTATGAACAACCGTCACCATCACCGGCGACAGCCCTAAAAACGGCATAAAGACCAGAGCAAAAAAAGGCGCATAAGGAAAATGCTCTTCGAGCCGCTCAAGCGAACCCTTCAAATACAAATCCTGCCGCAACTTGAAATGCCGGGCCGCGTTCAAATAGATTTGCAGATCGGCGGGAATCATCCCCTCCTTCTCGCCGACCCACCCGGGTCGTTCACCCAACGCGCCTTGTTCGGGCCACAGCAACGTCGCCAGATACATGCCATGCACGACCAGACGCAGCACGGTATAGACCACCACAATGATCAAGACAACTCGCCAGGTTCTCGACTGCTGCCGAACTAGATTCATCGTTCACACAACCATCAAATACGCATAATCAATAATACCGATAATCAACGTCATAAACGCCACGATCAGAACCGCCTGCGCCAACGCCGTGCGCAACGGCTTGTCCCTGGTCATCCGCACCCCCACCAACACCAGGCCGCCGGCCACGCCCAAGGCCACGCTGTGCAAAACAATGCCGATCAACGGCGCGCCTGACGCGACCGCCCCCTGCGCCAGCGCAAACCCCACGCCGGCCAGACCGCCCAGCAGCAAATCTGTCTTCCAACTGCTCCACCTGGCCCGCCCCCCCAAATAAACGACAAAGGGCGGCTCCAACAGCGCGAGGACCGCCATATTGACCAGCGTCATACGCCACGATTCGTGATAACCGGTCGTCAACGGCTCGGTGTAGCGAATGGTCAGCGCCACGATCACCGCGCCGGATATGATACACAGCGCCGCCTGCCAGCGACGATGGTGCGTCCACAACCACAGCGCCACGATCAAAAACAAGATCGCCGGCAAATTCTGCACAAACTCCCAAAACAACGCATTGATAAATCTGAGCATTTTATTCGCGCCTCAACACATCGACTATCGACAGCCGCGCCGCGCGCCGTCCGGGCAGCCAACTGCCGAGCATACTCACCCCCACCATCACCGGCAGCAAGGCCAACACGTACAGCGGATCGAGCGAGACCTGCACCCGGCCAAAACCATAAGCGCCGGAAAAAGCCGCCAGCATCGCCCGCGTCAACACAAAACCAACCGGAATCCCCAACACCGTAGCCAACGCCCCAAAAAAACCCGCCGCCGCGCCGACCATCATCACCACCTGCGCCGGCGTCATCCCCACCGTCTTGAGCATCCCGATCGTGCGCACCTGCTCTTGCACGGTCAACAGCGAGGTATTGAACACATTGACCAGCGCAATGCCAATCACCACCGCCGCCAGAGCAAAAATCGCCATCTGCAAATACACCACCACGCTTGGAATCGCCTGCCCGGTCAACGCCAGATTGAGATCGGCGTCCGCGCGCGGCTCCAGGTATTTTTTCAACCGCAGCGGATCGGCGTTGGCGCTCAATTTGAGATAATATGCATGCGGTTCGGGGTCTTGCAGCCACCGCGCCACCGATCCGAGATTAACGATCAGCATTTGCCCCATATTCACCGGCTCTGGGTATTGACCGACAATCCGCCAAGTGATCGAACGCTCGCGTCGGCCATCAACCACCACCGAGAGATCATCCCCCACCTCAAGCCCCAACCAATCCAGCAACCCTTGCCCGGCGATCGCCTCATTGCTATACGGCTCGAAAAACCGCCCCCTGACGATTCGGAATGGAAAAGCTGCCAAATCGCCCTCGACCGCGCGCACCTGAAAAGAGCGCCCCTCCGCCGTCTTGACCTCGACGATCACCTGCCCATAAAACGCCTCGATATCCGGCGAACGAGTGAGCAAATGCCTGGTCTGGCTGTCGCCGACCTGCGCGCGGGTGACAACGGCATCGTAGACAATACCCAACAAGGACGGGTCGGTGCGATAAGCGTGCAGCGTCTCGCTCAAAGTCAGGCCAAACACCACCCCGATCACGCCCAAAGCCAGGTTCAGCACAATCAACAGTGAGCGCAAAGGGCGGGCAAACACGTCATTCAGCCCCAACAGCAGCGCCACCGGCAGACCCAGGCGAGTCGCCAGACGTATGACCCACACAGGGCGCTTGCGCGGCGGCTCGGCGCCCACCGCAATGGCCTGGATGATGTTGGCTTGAGCGCCTCGATAGGCCGACGCCAGCGTAGACAACACCACAACGGCCGGAATGGCGCTCAAAACCAGCGCCACCAACGCCAGATTCCAGGGCGGATGAAACGTCGCGCTGAGCGAGGCCGCGACACTCTTGAGCGGCAGCGGCGACAAGGCAATACCCGCCGCCAACCCCAACGGCGCACCCACTGCGGCCAAAACCACATACTCGCCCACGTACAAGAGCACAATCTGGTTTGGCGCAAAACCGATGGCCTTGAGAATGCCGATCTGCCGAAACTGGGTCAGCACAGTCGAGCCGATATTGTTGGTAATCACCAGCACCGAGGCCAGAATCGCAAACAAGCTGAACGCGCCCAAAAAAATAAAATTAATCCTGGCCCCAAAAACGGCCGCCCGCTTGACATCGTGCCAATCAGTGTGCGAAACAAGCGTGTCCGGACGCAGCAGCGCCTCGATCTGGGCCAAAACCTCTTGCGTCGCATCCGGGTCGACCAGCCGCAGCCCCACCGACCAATCCCAGGTTGACTCGTCCGGGTACAACTTGCGCAGCACCAACTCGCTGACATACAAATAAGGCGGCTGCGTGTTCCGGTACGTGTCCCACATGGCGTTATACGCCAGACCGATCACCGGCAGCCCGACCTTTTTTCCGTCTGCGCGGGTAACGCCGATCTCGTCGCCCACCGCCAGCTTGTACAAATCGTCCAGGTCTTTGCCGGCCAGCACTTCCCACTGCCCCGGCCGCAGCGCCCGCCCCTGTTCGACCAGCAACCGGTTGACTTGCGCCTCGTCTTGCTCCGAAATGACCCGCAAACTGGTCCACACCCGCGTGTCATGAATCTGCACCCGACTGGTGACGCTGTACTGCACCCCCGTGCTTGCAGCGACGCCGGGCAGCGCCTCGATCCGCTCAATGTCCCGCGTCCGCACGAGGTCGCGATCGAAATAGAGCCACAAATGCGCGCTGTTCAGTTCCTCAAAAGAGCGATCGTATGGCGCATTGAGATTGATCAACGTTGCCAGCGCCAGCGTGAGCAGCAGCGAAGCCGCGGCCACCGTGATCACGATCAGCGCCGAGATCAAGACGCGGCTGGTAATATCGGCCTTGATCTTTTGCCAGATTGCGTCCACCGCGCTACTGCAACTCGGTCACGCGCCGGGCAACGCGCTGGGCATCGCCGCCAGGCAGCGTATCGACCAACAGCCCGTCCCGAATAAAGATCACCTGGCCGGCCCGCGCCGCCGCAAACGCATCGTGCGTGACCATCAAGATCGTTTGCCCCTGCTGGTTGAACTCGTGCAAAATTTCCAACACATCCTGCCCACTGGCGCTGTCCAGGTTGCCGGTCGGCTCATCGGCCAACAACAAAGCGGGACGATTGATCAACGCCCGCGCAATGGCCACACGCTGCTGTTGCCCGCCGGACAGTTCCCAGGGATACTTGGGCGCCTGATCGGCGATTCCCAAACGCGCCAACAACTCGCTCGACCGCCGCCGAATGGCCTTTTTGTTCTTTTGCCGCGCCAGCAACGCCGGCAACTCGACGTTGGCCTGCACGGTCAAATTATCGATCAAGTTGAAAAACTGGAACACAAACCCAATGTTGCCCCGGCGAAACCGCGCCAGCGCGGTTTCGTTCATCGCCTCCAGGGCATGCGTCCCCACGCTGATCGACCCGGACGTAGGGCGATCCAGGCCGCCGACCAAATGCAGCAGCGTCGACTTGCCGCTGCCCGACGGCCCCATAATAGCCACAAACTCGTCCGCCGAAATTTCCAACGACACCCCTTTGAGCGCATCAAACGTCACATCGCCCGTCTGGTACGTCTTTTTCAGGTCAACAGTCCGGATCAAAACACACATACAAAAGGTCAATTTCCCTTGACATAGCAATCTCGGGGGAACAAGAACTTGAACCCGCTGATCTGCAACAATCGCCCAAACTTGGCCTTGTCCTGAATCTGGATCAGCGCCGTGTTGAGGCCGTGCTTTTTCCCATCTTGAAGCACCTGATACGCCAGGCTAGAGAAAACGCGCGCCCCACGGCGCGTCTTGATAATCCCGGTGCTGCCAATGATCCCCAAACCCCGATCACAGACCAGACTACACACCCCCACCGGCTTTTCGTCGACAAAAGCGACATAGTGGTACGTGTTGGGCACGCCGATAAAATGCTGCTGCAACGACGCCACGCGCGGCGCAAACTCGATGGGCATGCCAAACGCCTGCACGTACACCTCGGAAAACATCAACGCATCGTCCTTGCCGATCGTCTGCACCCGGACATGTGGAGACGGCGCAGCTCCCCAAAAGTCCCCGGCGCGCTCCAGACCCATCCAATATTCGGTATGCGCTTTATCAAATCCCGCGTCGCGCAACCGGCGCGGCCAATCGTCCGGCGAACAGGCCTCGGAGACAAAAACGGCCGGCGTCAAATCCCGCGTCTCGAAATATTCGACGATCTCGGCCAGCAGGGCCGGGGCCAGCCCCGGCGTTGTGCGCATCAGGCAGGCGTGATTGGCCCCCGGATCTGGAAAATCCAGACAACTGCTCAAAACGAGATCATCCCGAATGACAACCTCGGCCCCCGGCGCGCTCTGCGCGGCCGGCAGCAGCGCCCGATAATTTTGAACGATCAGTTCGTCCTGTTGTCCAAACACAGCCGTATTCATAGCACGCCCCCTTGATTCGATGTTGAAACAACCGGCCCGGCGTTCGCCCGAAGCGGATAACGCACAAAGATGACAAAAGCCGCCAACATCAACACCCCACCGACCACACCCGTCAGCCGCACGCCAAGCGGCCCGCCGGGGTCGGTGTGACTGCGCCCCAGCATCAAAATGACAGGCAACGCCGCCGCCGTGATCCCGTTCACCACCTGATCCAACAGCCCCCAGGTGGCGTAATACAACCCCTCGCGGCGCTCGCCGGTCAGCGTCTCATCATAATCGACGATCTCGGCCCCAAATGCGGGCGGCAGCATCGCCACACCCGACAGGGCAATCGCCTGCATCGTGATCCAAATGACGCCCTGCACGCCAAGCGGCGCGGGCCAAAAATCGCCGATCAGCATCACCCCCGGCAGCACCACCGCCGACGCGAGCAGCGACCCGGCAAACACCGCGTACTTGGTCACTCGTTTTGACAGCCAGGTCACAAGCGGATAACAAGCCAGCGACGCCGCCACCCCCGGAATGTAAAACAAGAAAACGTCGCCGGTATCCAACAAACAAACCTCGGTAACGATATACGGCATCATGGATTGAACCAGCGTTGTAATCCCCCAATAAAACACGCCCGCGGCGGTCATGAACAAAAACGGGCGGTTGCGCAGCAACGATCTGACCGTCTCTCGCAGCCCGATGCGCCGCCGCGTATTCGCCGCTGCCCGCGTTCGCTCGCGCAAGACCAAAAAGGGCAGATAAAAAAAGGGCAGCGCAAAACCGGCGTAAAGCAGCCCCATCGTCACATAACCCCACCGCTCAATGATCGGGCCGCCCAGCCCGGCCACGATCAACCCCAACAAGAAAAAACTAGAGGCCCACGCCGATACACGCACGCGGTGATGATCGGTCGGGGCCAGTTCGGGCAGCAAAGCCATATAGGGGATTTGATTCAAACTGTAGGCCAGACTGTACACGGCAAAGACGAGCGCCAGGTACGCCAGGTTCCAGATCGACTCGCCCGGCACGGGCGGCGTCCAAATCAACACAAACGCGACCAGCATGGGCAGCGCCGCGACAAACATAAACGGCAACCGTCGTCCCCACCTGCTGCGGGCGCGGTCTGAGAAATGTCCAATGGGGATTGCCAGCACGGCATTCACCGCGCGGATCACAAAGAGGGCGCCGCCATAGAGGGCGGCGGGTACGCGAGCAACGCCTGCACCTTGCGGGGGCAAGTAAAAATACAACATCCAGCCGCCCAGCACCGACCAAATCATCGTGCTGCCCAGCGAGATCATTGCGTAAAAAAGATCGATTTTCAGGGATGGCCGCTGGTCGTTCACAGGCTGCTTGTCCAACTAGAGCATGTTTCTGCTATGTCGATAACTGAAAAACGCGCAAAAATACAGGTCTTTTCGCGCGTCTATTTAACTCGCTCATCATCAAGCCAGGTACAGCATACCATAGAACATACCAGATGTCAATCTGGGCAAATCAAAGGGTATGCGCAACAAGTCTGGCTGTCGCCCTCGGTATGCTACCGAAAAACCCATTTGTGTAGGTTGCCGAACAAAACTGTAGGGTGGCTAGATAATATAGATACAGTTGCCCTGCCCGTCAACCGGTTCAATTTTGAACGCCTACGCATCTAGGGTATAATGCCTGGTTGACCGATGAAACGAAAAACATCGCCAACGCTTCAGTCACCCGCAGAAAACGCCATTGACATTCACGAATATACGATAATCCTGGCATCCTTGCCATTAATCTTTTCTTTTTTCAGGAGTTCAACTGGAATATGCAAAACGTGACGCAACGACAGATCACGCGCTCGGCGGCGATCATTTCGATCGGCAATATCCTGAGTCGAATGATGGGTCTGGTACGCGGCATGGTCATATCGAGCCAATTCGGCGCCGAGAGCGCAATGCTGGCATACACCGCCGCCAAAATCGTCCCGCTCCGGCTCTACGAACTGGTGGTCGGGGGCATGATCACCTCGGCGCTGGTGCCGACGTTGAGTGAATACACTGCCCCTCAGCGCCGCGACGAGTTGTGGCGCATTGCCAGCTTGTTATTTACCCTGGCGACACTGGCGCTGGGCGGCGCGATCCTGCTTTTTGAACTCGGCGCGCCGTTGGTGACACGCCTGCTCGCTTCGGGGTTCGACCCGGCGCTGCAAGCAGAGACCACCCGGCTGCTGCGCATCGCAGTGATCGGCATTCTCTTTTTGGGCTTGTCCGGGTTGACCACCGCGCTGTGCCAGGCGCTGCAACGATTCACCCTGCCCGCATTTACGACGGCGGTATTTAACACCAGCATCGTCCTGGCCGCGCTGGCGCTGGGGCCGCTGTGGGGCGTTCGCGGGCTGACCATCGGTCTCGTCGTCGGCGCACTGCTTCAATTTGTGCTGCAAATTCCGGCGCTGCGCGACTTGCGCTTCCGCCCACACCTGGACATGAAACACCCCGTGCTGCGACGCATCCTCCGCCTGTATTTGCCGATCGCCTTGGGCATGATTCCCAACGAACTGGGGATCATGTTGGACCGCAACCTGGCCTCGCGGGTCGGCAACAGCCTGGCGATCATGGAATACGCCACCCAATTGATCCAATTTCCGCTGGGGCTGGTTTCCATCGCCATTTCAACCGCCATCCTGCCAACGCTGTCGCGGCAGGCGGCGCAAAACCGGGCCGCGCCAAATGGCAACGCCGAGTTTCGCGCGACGCTGGCCGGCGGGTTGCGGCTGGTTTTGGTGTTGACGCTGCCCGCGGCCGTGGGACTGCTCGTCCTGGCCAACCCCGTGGTCGCGCTTTTTTTTCAACATGGGGCGTTCACGGCGCAAAACACGGTGCAAACCGCGCAGGCGCTGCGTCTTTACCTGATCGGCATGATTTTCGCCGCCATCGACCAACCGCTGGTTTTTGCTTTTTATGCGCAAAAAGACACGGTGACGCCGGCGCTGGTCGGCGTGTTGGGCGTGGCCTTGTACACACTCGTGGCCCTGCCCACCTACCGGGTCTGGGGAATGACCGGGCTGCTGTTGGGCAATGGCGCACAATTGGCCGGGCATGCAGCAACGATGCTCCTGTTGTTTCGACGCCAGATCGGCGGCCTGGGCGGTTTTGACCTGGGCAAAACGTTGTTCAAATCGACGCTGGCCGCTGCGGCGATGGGCGGCCTGGTCTGGGGCGTCTATTGGATCGCCGAAAACGCGATCCCCCTGGCGGGGAAACCCGGTTGGGCATTGAGCGTCTTTACCGGCGGCGCCGCCGGCATCGGCGCTTATCTGGGACTGGGCACCTGGCTGCGCATCCCCGAACTCGACTTGCTGCGCCAACTGGCGAAAAAAATCTGGCGCGCCAAAATCGCGCGGCGGTGGTTCAAATGACGCGCGACAGAATAGGGATTCCGAGACCGGCTGGCACGGTTTACCCAGACCCCATCGCCGGGCCGAGTTTAATCCAACCACACAAATATGGTATAATAAAGCCATCCCACCAGAGAGAGAGCGATGAAGCAACTTGTAGATGGCGCACAACAACTTGGGCTGACCCTGAGCGAGCGGCAACGACGCGCGTTTCAGGCCTACTATGAAACCCTGGTCGAATGGAACCAAAAGTTCAACCTGACCGCAATCATCGAGTACGAGCAAGTACAAATTCGCCACTTTTTGGACTCATTGAGCTGTTTACTGGCCTTCAAATACCAGCGTTACGACCAAGCGGACATCCCACTCTCGTGCATCGACGTGGGCAGCGGCGCGGGATTCCCCGGCATCCCCACCAAAATCTATTGTCCGCAAATCAAGATGGTCTTGCTGGAAGCGACGGGGAAAAAAGTCGAGTTTCTCAATCATATCACCACCCAGTTGGGGCTTGACGAGATCACACCGCTCAAGGGACGCGCGGAAGAACTGGGGCAAACGCCGGCGCACCGCGAACAATACGACGTCGTACTGGCGCGCGCGGTGGCTCAACTGCCCATCCTGGTCGAATACCTGCTACCGCTGTGCCGCCCCAGGGGCGTGGTCATCGCCCAAAAAGGCGCCTCGGCGCAAGAGGAACTCCAGGCCGCCGAATACGCGATCTCGGTCTTGGGAGGACGGATCAAAAAAGTGATCTCGGTCGAGTTGTTGGGACTTGCCGAACAACGAAACCTGGTGTTAATTGAAAAAATAGCGCGCACACCGGCGCAATACCCGCGTCGCCCCGGCATACCGTCCAAGCGACCATTGAGACAGACCCAATAGACAAACAGAAAGGACAATCGAAATGACCCCAACGATCAACCCCTACATCGCTGGCAGTCCCGTTCGAGATCCTTGGATGTTTTTCGGTCGAGAAAAACTATTTAACAATATCTATAATAACCTGATCGCGCCGCCGCCCTCCCAAGTCGTAGTCCTGTACGGGCAGCGACGAATGGGCAAAACATCGACCCTCTGCCAAATGGCCTTCCACCTCCCCCAACAATACATCCCGGTACTGCTCGACCTGCAAGGCATGGCCCTCGACAACATTGCCGGCCTGATCTGGGACATGATGCAAATCACCCGCCGCGCGGTCAAAAAAACCATCGGCGTGACCATCCCCAGAGAAAACCGGCGAGAATGGTACGCCAACCCGGAACACAAGATCGAAACGTTTTTCGACCATTTACAGTATACGATTGGAGAACGACGCCTGGTCTTGCTGTTTGACGAAACGATCCTCATTGCCGACAAAATTGAGAGCGGCTTGCTCGAACCTCACGTGTTCGACTTTTTCTCCACACTGATGGCCCGATTCACCTACATTGACTTTTTATTCTCCATCGGCAGCAGACTGGCAATGATGAAAGCAGAACTGACCAAACTGGCCCGCCCGGCGATCTATGAAAAAGTAGGCTATTTAGAGCCGGAAGAAGCGCGGGCACTGATCACCACCCCGGTCA
Source organism: uncultured Anaerolineae bacterium (assembly GCA_964481205.1). Classification (GTDB taxonomy): domain Bacteria; phylum Chloroflexota; class Anaerolineae; order JAFGEY01; family JAFGEY01; genus CAYRXM01. Next base: position 10,818 of record CAYZYE010000027.1, read on the forward strand.
TGGGCACACTCTGCTACGAACCCCAGGCCATCGACGACATCCTCACCCTGACCGGCGGGCAGCCCTATTACACCCAACTCGTCTGCCACGAACTGTTCAACCGGCTGCAATCACAAAGCCGCGACACGATCACCGGCGCAGACGTTCAAGCCATCCGGCCGCAAACCGTCGAACTCGCCACGGCCCAACTGCAATACGTCTGGGACGAAACACCCGCTCAGGGCAGAAACATCCTGCTCGGCCTGGCCAACCTGCAAAACCAAACCCGGGGCGGCGCATCCCCCGAACGCATCTGCCAGCACTTGCATACGCACGGCATACCAACGCCGGGCCAATCACTCGACATGATCCTGGAAGGGCTGATCAAACGATGTATTATCACAAAACACCTTCCATTTGTCTTTAGAATCGATCTATTTCGCCACTGGATACTGAAAAACCAACGGCTGGAAGCCAATACCGGCAGATAACGCACACCGGCATTGAGGAGGTAACAAACTATGGAAAAAACCCCCAGACGGGTTGGAAGATACGAGGTCATCGAACTAATTGGACAGGGCGCAATGGGCAAAGTCTACAAAGCCCAAGACCCCAACATCGGGCGCGTCGTCGCGGTCAAAGTGATCCGCCCCGAACTGCTCTCCCAATCGGAAACATTTTTGGCCCGATTCCGGCGCGAGACCCAGGCCGCCGGCCGGCTTTCGCACCCCAACATTGTCGTCGTCCATGACGCCGAGATCAAAGGAGAACTCTCGTACATGGTCATGGAATACCTGGAAGGACACGCCCTCTCTGACATCATTGGCCAGGGACTCGCCTCGGAACAAGTCATCGACTTTGGCATCCAGGTATGCGACGCCCTCGAATACGCCCACAGCCAGGGACTGGTCCACCGCGACATCAAACCGGAAAACGTAATGATCCTGTCAACGGGGCTGGTCAAACTGACCGACTTTGGTCTGGCGCGTCTGGCGGCGTCGCCGCACCTCACCCATTCGGGCATGATCACCGGCACACCCAGCTATATGGCCCCGGAGCAAATCGCCGGCGACGAGCTGGACGGACGCGCGGACATTTTTGCCGTGGGCTGCGTCATGTACGAAATGCTGGTCGGAAGCCGCCCCTTTCCGGGCAACAGCGTCGGCACCGTACTGTACCGCATCATGAGCGAAGAACCGGAACCATCGCCCAAACTGGACACGGTCGCGCCGCAGCTGCTCAAAAGCATCATTCTGCGCGCACTCGCCAAAAAACCCGCCGACCGCTACCAGACCTGCGCCGAAATCATCGACGACCTGAAACAGTGCAAAAGAGTCGGCGAAGCCGTGGGCATCATCAGCCCCCCGCCGCCCCCAGAGACGATCCAAACGGCGATCATCCGCTCGCCAGACATGTCGCCGCCGGCGGTGAACCCCTTTACCTATGGCAACCCAATCACCGACCCAGAGCGATTTTTTGGCCGGCAGCGCGAGGTCGAACAAATCTTTAGCCGGCTGCGCAACCCCGCGTTCGAGTCAAGCTCGATCGTCGGCGAGCGGCGGGTGGGCAAGACATCGCTGCTGCGCGTCATCGCCCACCCCAAAGTCGTCCGCGCACAAGGGCTGGACCCGGAAACGTACATCTTTGTCTACAATGACCTGCTGATGGTCAGCGAAGCGACCACGCCGCTGCAACTATGGATCCGCTTGCTGCGCACCATTCGTCGCCAAATCCAAAACCCCGACCCAGAACTAAACGACATCATTGCCGAATTGCGCTCTTCGGACGTGATCGACAACTATTTGCTGGCCGACTTTTTCGACTTGTTGAGCGACGCCGACATCCACGTCGTCCTGCTCTTGGACGAATTTGAAAAGATTACCTATAACAAAAACTTTGGCCCCGATTTTTACGGCGGGTTGCGCTCACTGGCCATCCACCACGACCTGGCCCTGATCACCTCCAGCCGGCTGGAACTGGTCAACCTGTGCCACTCGGACCAGGTGCGCACCTCGCCCTTTTTCAACATTTTCGCCAACATCAACCTGCGCGGCCTGACCCCGGACGACGTCCACGCCCTGGTCACACGCCCACTGCAAGGCGCAGACATTGCCTTTACCGAGCCGGAACGCGCGGCGCTCATCGAATTTGCCGGCAATCACCCCTTCTTTAGCCAGGTCGCCGCCCACTTTTTATGGGACGCCTATGCCGAGAACGTGCCCGCCGAACAACGCCTGGACTATATGAAACAAAACGCCTGCATCGAAGCCGAACCGCACTTTTCAGACTATTGGCGGCACAGCACCCCGGCCGAACACATCGTCTTGACCGCGTTGGCGGTCCACGGCATTCTACGGCGTCAACAACCGGATTTCGCGGCCAGCGTCGCCGGACACACATTCAGCCGGATGGAATCGGTGGTCAACCAGTTGGAGAAACGCGCCCTGGTGCTCATAAAACCAGAGGAAAAACTCTTTACCACCGCTTTCGAAGACTGGGTCCTGAACGAAATATTTGATCTGGTCGGCTCGACCGACCGGCACTTTCAAGACTGGTTGAACAAACAGACGCAGCCTTTTTCCGCCACGGTCGAAAGCATTTTACCCAAGATCAAGCACGAACACCGCCTCTGGCTGGGACAATGGCTTTCCCAACAAGAAGCCGCGCCGCTCGTGCAAGCCATTTACCAATTTATCGAACATGCCTGACCGCCACATGTTTCACGTTTTACAAAAGAGGCCATCGTGAGCGAAAACCACACCGCGCCAAACAATGAACCAATTCCAATCTGCGACTACGAAGGCTCGGATTATCAAACCAGATTTTGGCAAAACCAGGGCCGCGAGTACGAAGACCTGGTCGAACGAACGGCCATACGCCACCTTCTCCCCGCCCACGGAAAACGCCTGCTGGAAATCGGCGCCGGATTTGGCCGCCTGGCCGACATGTACCAGGGCTACGAACAAATCGTCCTTCTCGACTATTCCAAATCGCTGCTCCGTCAGGCGCAAGAACGGCTGGGAAACGATCCTAAATATACCTATATTGCTGCCAACATCTACCAACTTCCCCTGGACAACAGCCAGGCAGACGCGGTATGCATGATTCGCGTCATCCACCACCTGGTCGATGTCCCGCAAGCACTCGCACAAATCCACCGCATCCTGTGCGCCGACGGCATATTCCTCCTGGAATTTGCCAACAAACTCAACTGGAAAGCCATCCTGCGCTATGCCGCTCACCGCCAGACCTGGTCGCCGTTCGACCTGGCGCCGGTCGAGTTTGTGCCGCTCAACTTTGATTTCCACCCCCGTTGGATGCGTACACAACTGGCGCAGCACGGCTTTGAAATCCAACGCACCCGCACCCTATCACACTTGCGCATCCCGCTGCTCAAACGCCTGATCCCGGCGCGCATCCTGGCCGCGCTGGACGGGATATGCCAGCCCAGCGGACAATGGTGGCAGCTAACCCCCAGCGTGATCACCCGCTCACGGCGCAAAGACACGGCCGCCCATTACCCGCCAGAACAACTCGTCTTTCAATGCCCGTCATGCAAAAACACCCGGTGGCGCGCCACAACGACGGAAATGCACTGCCTTGCCTGCCACACACGCTGGTCGATCGACGACGGCATCTATGATTTCAAAACCCCGCTCCCAGACCGCCACTAACCCCGCCGCCCACGTTATGGAAAATTGGGGCTTGCCAAAAAATAAAAACAATGATATGATATACCTAACATAATCATGCAAGAACTCCTGTATGAAGGAGGATAATAATGACAATCAAACAACTTTTATGCCAAAAATGGCACGTCGCCGTCGGGATCGGCCTGCTCCTGTTGGGCGCTGTCGCTTGCGTGCCCTTTGGACAGCAAGCTGCCGCCACGGCCACCCTGCCGCCGCCGCCCACCGAAACGCCGCTGCCAAGTTTGCCCACCTTTACGCCAACCGCCGCGCCCACAATGCCCAAACCAACGGTCACACCCGTCGCTGCGGTCGCAGAAGAAAAACCCACCCTGACCCCCACGCCGCAGCAAGAACAACCCCCCGTGGGCGGCGGCGAGCCTGATGAGCGAGCCGTCGTGCCGGTCACTTACAAAGTCACCACCGTTCCCACATTCGGCAACGTCGTCCAAAACAGCAGCTTTGAAGATGGCTTTGACGACAACGGCGTCGGCACAGGATGGAGCACATTCGACAACGGCGACGCCGTCTACGACTGGGTCGAGGACATCCAACCGGCGCACGTATCACACGGGCAGATCGCCCAATTGATGCGCATCATGGGGCCGGGAAAAGCAGACCGGGTGGTCGGCATCTACCAAACCGTCGACGTCATCCCCGGCGAGACATACACATTGACCATGCATGGCATCATCCAATCGTCAACCGCCGGAACCCACAAAACGCCCTACGGACATCGCGTGCAGTGGGCAATCGACGATCAAGGACGCGGCGACTGGAACCAGATCGAGTGGGGCGATTGGAGCGACACCGGCTGGAATGACGTCAAACTAAAAGAAGCCAACCCCACGATGAACGTCTTTGCCAAACACATCGTTCCCAAGACAGACAAACTCACCCTCTTTATTCGCGGCTGGACCAAGTGGCCGATCCTCGGCAGCGAAGCCAAATTCTACATCGACGGCGTCTTTCTCCACGGGCCGGTTCCGGGCACAGAGAAAACGATCACCGTCATGACCAGCGGCGGAGACGGCGAGATCAATAACGAAATGCCCACCACGGGCGCAGGCGGCGTTGCCGCCTGGATCCCCATCACCGGGGGCATCCTGGTACTGGGCTTTGCCCTGTATGAAGTGCGCAAAGCCTGGGCGCGCTAACCCCTCATCGAAAATCACAAAGGGGTGTTTCATTTACTTGGCAGCCGCCCGTCCACGAATCGCCCACAAGAGGCTATGCTACGGACACCAAAACCATTTGAAACACACAGCAATCGAGAGACGCGGACAATGTTTGTCCGCGTCTCTTTTTTATGGTAAAATATCCATCCAGTCCGCTTTTGCGCCATTGACCAGCGCCGTTATTGAGGAGGGAAAGATATGAGAGCATCTTGCCTGCAAGCCAACCTGGCCCGAGGCCTTGCCATCGTCGGTCGAGCCGTAGCCGCACGCCCAACCCTGGCCGTTTTGTCCCACGTCCTGCTATCGACCGGCCAAACCGGCGATTCCCAATTCGAGGGCAACGCACTCAAACTGGCGGCCACCGACCTGGAACTGTTTGTCGTGTGCTGGATCGGCTCTCGGGTCGAACAAGAAGGCGAAATCACACTCCCCGCCCGCCTGCTCACGGACCTGATCAACTCGCTGCCCCAAGAACGCATCGACCTGAAACTGGATGGGCAAACGCTGCACCTGACCTGCGCGCGGAACGAAGCCGATGTCAAAGGCATCGACGCGCAAGAATTCCCCCTGATCCCCACCGTCGAAGACCAGGACCAAGTACAACTTGAACCGGAACTGCTCAAACAAATCATCTCGCAAGTGGTCTTTGCTGCCGCCACCGACGAAAGCCGTCCCATCCTGACCGGCGTCCTGGCCCGCTTTGAAGACGACACCCTGACATTGGCCGCAGCCGACGGATTCAGACTTTCCGTGCGCTCGGCCAAACTGCCGGCCCCGGCACCGCAGCCGATCAGCGTCGTCATCCCCGCCAAAGCGCTCCACGAACTGGCCCGCGTCGGCAGCGATGAAAAAGAACCAATTGGCATGTACATCACCCCGTCGCGCAGCCAGGTCTTGTTCCACCTGCAAAGCAACGCCGGTGCAAACGAGGGCCGAATCTTTGGCATCGATCTGGTCTCACGGCTGATCGAAGGCAACTTTCCCGACTATCAGCAAATCATCCCCAAATCGCACACCACGCGCACCGTGCTCAACACCGTCGATTTCATCAAGGCGTGCAAAACGGCCAACATTTTTGCCCGCAACGAGGCCAACATCGTCCAACTAGAGATCGACCCGGAGAAACAACTGGTCGAGATCACCGCGACCAGCGCCGAAATGGGCGACAGCGTCATCGACCTCAACGCCACGGTCGAGGGAGACCCCGTAACCATCGCCTTTAACGTCCGTTTCCTGATCGAAGTACTGACCGTGATCGACGACGCCCAAGTCATCCTGGAAACCTCGTCATCGGCCAGCCCCGGCGTGCTCAAACCGGTCGGCTCGCAAGATTTTATACACGTCATCATGCCAATGCACATTCGCTCGCGCTAAGGCTTTTCCAGTTCTCAAAATGTCCCAAAATTTGCACGCACTAGAGACCCAGAGCTGTTCAGTTCTACAATCCAGCGGTTGAAACCGCGCCTGGCAAGCCGTTGGCTGGTCGGCCCCCTACGGAGACGAGTCCCCGCCAGCAGTGACTTGAATCACAAATTAGAATCGAACAGCTCTCGCGCCAAACCGCGCCCCCATTTGCAAGCAAGGAGATCCCATGTCGGAAAAAAAACGTTACGCCATCGTCGGTTTGGGAGGACGCTCAAGAATGTACTATTGGGCGATCAGCACGCGGTACGCCGGCACCTCTGAACTGGTTGGCTTGTGCGACCTCAACCAGACCAGAATGGCTCTGGTCAACCGGACGCTGACCAAAGAAATCGGCGCGCCACCGGTTCCCACCTGGGGCATCGACCAATTCGATCTGATGATCAAGGAAAGCAACCCAGACGTCGTTATCGTTACATCAATAGATAGAACGCATCACAAATATATCATCAGGGCAATGGAATTAGGCTGCGACGTGATCACCGAAAAACCAATGACCATCGACGCCGCCAAATGCCAGGCCATTTTCGACGCGATCAAAAAAACGGGCAAAAAACTGCGCGTCACCTTTAACTATCGCTACGCACCGCACAGCACCAAAGTCCGTGAACTGATCATGAACGACGTCATCGGCAAAATACACTCGGTCCACTTTGAATGGCTGCTCGACACCTACCACGGCGCCGACTATTTTCGACGCTGGCACCGCGACAAGCGCAACAGCGGCGGGCTGCTGGTCCACAAAGCCACCCACCACTTTGACCTGATCAACTTTTGGCTGGGCACACAGCCCAAAACCGTCTTTGCCATGGGCAACCTGGTCTTTTACGGGCGCGAAAATGCCGAAAACCGGGGCATCACCAAATTCTACTCGCGCGCGCATGGCAGCGCCAACGCCCAAGACGACCCATTTGCCATCCACCTGGAGCAAAACGACCGGCTCAAGGCAATGTACCTCGACGCCGAACACGAAGACGGCTATTATCGCGACCAGAGCGTTTTTGGCGATGGGATCAGCATCGAAGACATGATGGCGGTCATGGTGCGCTATGAGAACGACACCGTGATGAGCTATTCGCTGAACGCCTACATGCCCTGGGAGGGATTTCGCGTGGCCTTGAACGGCGACAAAGGACGCATCCAGGTCGCCGTTGTCGAAAAAGCGTACATCAATGCCGGGGGGGACATTGCCGCCGAGGGAGCGACACGCACCAAGCGGATCACCGTGTTCCCGCTCTTTGCCGAACCGTACGACGTGGAAATCGAGGAAGGAAAAGGCGGGCACGGCGGCGGCGACACGGTCATGCTGGAAGACATCTTTGGCAGCAACCCACCGCCCGACCCCTTTAACCGCGCCGCCACCCACCTCGAAGGCGCATACTCGATCCTGGTCGGCATCGCCGGAAACAAGTCGATCAACACCGGCCGGCCGGTCGAGGTCAAAGACCTGGTACAATTCTAAAAACTGGCGCTGGCAATAGCCTATGTATCGCCCTTTTGCGCCACGGCCAGCAGCAACATGAACACAAACGCCAAATCGACCAAAAACACGGCCTGATCGACCAGCCCATGCGCCAACACGGCCGCCATCGACGCGGTCAACCCTAGCACAATTGTTCGATTATCCCCAAAAACAGCCAGTTTTCCCCAGGTTGTGTGGACAAACCAGCCCACCAGCCAGCCCACCACCGCCACCCCCGGCAAACCCAACCGCGTCCAGGCATCGAGCAGCAAATTGTGCGGATGCGCCAGGTCCAACTCGCCCCACGCCGAGGGCAGCACATAGCGCGTGCGATAATGATAGAGGAAATTATCTGGCCCCACACCGAGCCACGGGTGATCGGCGATCATTATGAACGTGGCGCGCCACAATTTGAGCCGAAAAAAACCGCTGCCGCTGCCCGCGTCAAACCAATCGGTCAACCGCCCGCCCAGCGCCAGCGGCGCAACCAACACCGCCAACAACCCCACCAGACCAACCACACCCCACACCACCCGCCATCTCGACATCGCCGTCCCGCGACCGCGCAGCAAGACCAGAGCCAACACCGACGCCGGCACACCCAGCAACAGCGCCCCCTTGGAAAACGTCAGTCCCAACGCCGCCAACACGATCAGCCCGGCCAGAGCATACCCCAGACGATGAACCGGGGACTTGGGGCGCCAGGCAAAAACGAGCAGCACCGGCAGCGCGCGCTCCAGGTACAAAGCCAAATTGTTCGGCGAACCGTACAACCCGCGCACCCGCGACGCCCCGGCGACGGTGATCAGATTGCGCCCACTGACCCACTGCACCAGACCAATGACGGCGATCACGACCGCACCCAGCAGCCAGCCATCGATCAACCGCCGCTGCGCGCGAGCACTCTTGATCGACAGCCGAATCAAGGCGTAAAACAAGGCGCCAGAAAGAAACACAACGCGAAATTCTCGTCCGGCCACCTCTCGATACGTCGCCGCGTCCATAGCCAGCCACGCTGCCAACACCAGCGCCACCACACCGACATCGAGCGCATTTCTTCGCCAGAACGACACCCAGCGCACCTGCCGCATCCGCAGCAGCCGGTCGGCCAAAAACGCCGCCGCGCCTTGCCCCGACAACGCCCGCCCCCAGTCGAGCGCGCGGGCGACAAGCCAGGCAGCGACACACAACCCCAGCAGCAAATCAATGATCGCAAACGGCCGGCCGAACAGCGCCTTGGGGCAAGTGTAAAAAGGCAGCGCCAGCGCCACCATCGCCAACCCCAGATCGATGCGCAGGAAAAAAAGCGCAAACAAGAGCGCCAACAACAACAACGAAACCGGCGTCCAGGGCGCGAAATAGCAACCCAGCGCCGCGCCCAACGTCGCCAACAGCGGCGCCCATTCCGGCAACGCGCGGTACCACTTGAACGCCCTGCCGATCGTCGCATACACAGCGCGAAAAAGACGGGGCGTCAAGACAAACTGCGCCGCCGCCGCGAGCAGCAACATCCCTCCGGCCAACAGCAGCCACAACGCCGCACCCGGCCCCGGCCGGGATCGCGTCTCGCCCAAAACCGTCCAGCCGACCAGCGGCCACTGCCCCCACCCGCCATGCGCGACGATCTCGACGTGATGAACGCGGGTCGCCGCCAACCCGCGCGCCACCGGCACCGTCTCGACACGCGCGAGCGGATCGTGCAAAATGAGATACGCGCGCCCCTGCTCATCGCGCGGCAGTTCGCCGGCCGGACGCCCATCGACCGTCAGGTACAAAAATCCCCAAAAGTCCCCCCGCCGCACGGTCACATCGAGCGCCGCGCCGACAAAATCAAACGACGCCACCGCATTTCTCGCCGCCGCCGTCGCGCCATGCGGCGGATCGGCGCCCGCATGGGCAAAACGCCATTCGCCGACATAGCTGGCATTGCGCTCATTTGGCACATAAAACCCCGTATATAGAGGATGCTGCTCTTTATTATACGACCGGAGCGCGTCGTAAACCGGCCGGGGCTGCCCCGTGACATCCAACAATGAAAAACCCCAGCGCGGGTCGGCGGGCGGGAGGTCGGGCTGATAGGTGTACAAGATCATCGCCCCTGCCCACGGCCAACTCTCTCTCGCCGCCGCCAACGCCGCGACGGTGTATTCGGCCTGCTGCGCCTCGCCGACACCCGGCCACAGGGCGGAGCGATCTGGAGACCGCGCGTTCCAACCCCAGGCAGTCATCCACACGGGCACGTCGCCCAACCCCATTTGCAGCAAAGCGCGCCGCACCTGGGCCGCGCGCCCAAAACCCAACTCGTCGCCGCCCAGTTTGGCGTCCGGCGGACGCCCAAAACCATACGGTTGCAGCGCCACGGCATCGAAAAAAGGGCGTCCTCCGGCATCGATCACCCCCCGCAAAAAATCAACCTCATTCAAGTTCAACGGCCCATTTTCGACCGTGGGAGCAAGCGCGGCAAGCAGCACCGGCGCGCCCGGATCGGCGTCCCGAATTTGAATGGTCCCCTCGCGCAGCAGCCCGGTGTACGCCGCCGGATCGACATAGGCGCCCCCCCAGTGCCCGGCCAGGTTCGGCTCGTCCCACAACTGATAGGCGGCGATCCGGCCCTGGTAGCGCGCTGCAAAAGCGCGGACAAAAGCGCCCCAATCAGCGACCTCTTGCGGCGGCGTCAAAGACAAATCCGCTCCGGCAACAGAACGCGCCCAGCCCGGCGCGCCGTCGAGCACGGCCAACAAGGCCAGATCGTGCCCGGCACACAATGCGACGATCTCGTCCCAACGTTCCCACTCGAACGCACCGCGCTCAGGCTCGATCTCTGACCAGGGAAAACGCTGCCGCACCCAGTGAAAACCTGCCTCCCGAATATCGGCGACGGCGCGGGCCAACGCGGCCGGCTCGTACTGTTGCAAATCCACATTGACGCCAAGCTCGTTGCCATTGGCAAGCGGGTCGCCGAGCGGCGTCGCGGCATCGCGCCACCAGACACGATCTTGGCACAAGAACGCCGCGCCGGCCAGGCCGGCCAGACCCGCCGCAAGCAAAACGATCAACCGGCCCATCGCGTAACGAGGGCCGGTCAGCCACTGCATCCATCTGACGTTCATTTATCTATCCATTTGAAAAGCATCGCCACGCATTCTAATCTTGCCAATCGACTCGCACACACTGCCCGTCGCCGGTCAGCTGCCGCACTCGCCCGTCGCCCACATCGACCAGATACACATCGCCCAGATAAAGAACGGCGATCTGTTTCCCGTCCGGCGACCAGGCATAGAGCACCGGCGGCGCGATCCCAATCTGTCCTTCCACGGGGAAAATCGCCCGTCTGTTGCTGCCGTCGCGGTCCATCACCGTGATCGCATAACGACATTCATACGAGTTGAACGGATCGTTGGCCTGGGCAAAGGCAATACGATTCTCGGCGCCCGGCCGCGGCGACCACCGTGGCGCGGCCCACATCCCGGCCGCCTCGCCGAGCCGCGCGCGCACCTGGTTGTCCAGCGAAAACGCCCATATCTCGAATCGTTGGCTCGACTCTGGAGACTGCCCCGGTTCGGGCGCGCCATGCAGCGCCCCAACGACAAAAGCGCTGTCGGGCGACCACGAGATCGACGGCGTCCACACCTGGTTGCGCTGCGTGCCCAACGGCGCAAAAGACGCCAACGGAAAAGCGCGCCGCGTGCGCATGTCGATCCACCCGATCTGATCGGGACGCGCATAAGCCATCTTGGCCCCGTCCGGCGCCCAGGCGTAATCGCCGCCCCACCAGCTGTACGCGCCGCCGCTCTGGGGCGACAGAACGCGCCTGGGCGTCAATTCAGGCACCATCCCGGCGTCGTCCAACAACCTGGCTTGCCACAGATCATTGTTGGCTTTCCAGCCGGGCGGGCCGCTCTTGACGCCGGTGCTGTAAGCGATCCGCTTGCCGTCGGGCGACCACCCGGCCCACAACACGTTCTGCAATGACAATCGAACCGGTTTTTCGTTATTTAATCTGGTGTTGAGCAGATACAACTCGTTGAACGGCCCATCAAACTCGACCGTGTCCGTCGGCACCGAGTAGAGCAAAAAAGAACCGCCGGGCGAAAGGGCAAAAACGCGGCCATCCAAATTGCCCTCGCTGGTCACGGCGTGCCGGCCGCCGCTCTCGCCGCGCATCATCCAGGCGTTACCATTGTTGAGATAAACGATCGTCCCCGCGACGGCGACCGACTCGGCCACCCCCTGCACCCCCACAGCGATGATCTGCGCAACCGGTTCCTGGATCACGCCGCGCTGCAAGACGCTGCGGGCAACCTCGACGCCGTCTTCAAAACGCAGACGATAGGTCACCTGCACCTCGCCGTTCTTGCCCGCCTGCAACAACTTTTGCGCGCCGGCCGGCAGCGCCTCGCTCTTGATCGTCTGCTGCGGATAAGCGACCACCTCGCGCTCGACAATCACCTCCTCTTGAACCCGAATGACACGGATCGTCATCCCATCGGCGATCTCGACCCACAAATCGGGTTGCACGCGATCATCGGCGCCAACGACAACCTCAGCTTCGGCCAACGCCTCGCGCACGGTCAACACGTTAGTCGCAAGCGCCACATCCTTGCCATCCACGCGAATCGTCACCCGATTGCTGATCACGTTCGGCCGGCACGCAACAAGCAAACAAAGCAAACAAAGCACATAACGAATTTTCAACATCCCAGTCCGTTCTTTGCCCCCGTTCAACCCCCAACCGCCCAAACGCCCTACATGGTCAGCGCCATCACCGCTTTTTGCGCATGCAACCGGTTCTCGGCCTGATCATAAACCACCGAGTGTACCCCGTCGATAACCTCGTTCGTCACTTCAATCTCGCGATCGGCGGGCAGCGGGTGCATATAGATCACATCATCATGAGCAAGCTGAATCCGGCGCGCGTCGGTGATCCAATCGGTATATTTTTGGCTGATCTGCGCGCTCTCTTTCAAGTCTTCAGTGGTCAGCATGCAACCCCAACTCTTGGGATAAACCACGTCGGCGTCCTCGAACGCCTTGTCCATATCGTGGACGATCTCGAAACTGCCGCCGGCCCGGCGCGCGTTATCGGCCGCCAGCTGCTCTATATCCGGCATCAATTTGAATTCGGGCGGATAAGCCAGCGTGACATCCATGCCAAAACGCGCCGCGAGCAAGATCAGCGACTGCGGCACCGAGAGCGGTTTCTGATAGCTGGCCGCATAAGCCCACGAAACGGCGATCTTGTTTCCCTTCAAATTCCGTCCCTTTTTCTCAATAATCGTCATCAGATCGGCCAAAATCTGAAAGGGATGGTACACCTCGCACTGCATGTTGAGCACCGGCACCGGCGAATATTGCGCCACCTCGTTGATGTATTGGTTGCCCAGCCCCCAATCGCAATGACGGATAGCGATGCCGTCGCCATAAGCGCCAAGTATCTTGCCAATCTCTTTGGGCGTGTCGCCGTGCGAGATTTGCGTGGTGTGCGATTCGACAAAATGCGCGTGCCCGCCAAGCTGAGTCATCCCCGCTTCAAACGAGTTGCGCGTGCGCGTGGACGAAAAGAAAAAGAGCATCATCAACGTCTTGCGCAGCAAATAATCGGTTTGCAAGCCGAGCGCGCGACTGCGTTTGAGGTCGAAAGCCACATCGAGCGCGGTCTCGATCTCTTCAAACGTCCAATCCTGCGTCGAGATCAAATCCCTTCCTTTGAGTCTGGTTTGCATTGATTTTCCTCCCTATTCCAAAAATATCATTTCTGTCCCAAATACGAGAGCGCCATTTGCGCGTACACCTCGGCCGCCACAAGCAAATCATCTACCCTGACCCGATCCTCCGTCGTGTGCGCATCGACCTCGTTGGCCGGAGCAAAGCCGATCGTGGGTATGCCCAGCCGTCCCATCGTCGCCACGCCGTCGGTCGAAAAGACCCAGCGACCGACCTCTGGCCTGACCCCGCGCACCGCCTCGACCGCGCGCACGCCAACCTGCACCAGACGATGCGCTGGCGGCAGCGCCCAGGTGGGAAAGTATTTTTCTTGCACGCAATGATAGCCGGTATGGCTCAACGCATCATATTGCAGCACCGACACGACGCCGCGCACGCCGGCCTCGCTCAACACCTGCTCCAACTCGGCGACGCTGCTCTCCCCGGTCTCACCGGCGGTCAGGCGGCGATCGATATAGGCCGTACACGAATCAGGCACCACGTTCAACGAACCGCTGGTCGACTCGATGCGGGTCACGGCAATCGTACCCTGTCCCAAAAAAGGGTCGCTTTTGAGCCGGGGCGCAAGCGCCTGGATGCCGTCCAACACTTGGCCCATCTCGTACACGGCATTGAGGCCGCGCTCCGGCGCAGAAGCGTGACAGGCGCGCCCGTACACGGTCACTTGCAGCTCGATCCGCCCGCGATGACCGCGATAGATGTTCAAATTGGTCGCCTCGCCAATGATCACCGCGTCCGGCCCCAGGTCTGTGCAAAGCAATCCGGCGGCAAAACCGTCGCAATCCTCCTCTTGCACCACCCCGGCCACATACAACGTACCGTTCAATTTGACGCCGGCGTCGATCAACAACTTGGTCCCGTAGACCATCGCCGCAAGCCCCTGTTTGTCATCCGACGCGCCGCGCCCCCAGAGCACCCCGTTTTCCAGCCGTCCCTCAAAAGGGTCGTCGTCCCACGACGCCGGGTCGCCGACGCCAACGGTGTCAATGTGCGCTTCCATCAACAACGCCTCGCCGCTGCCGTCCCCAACGCGCCCGATCACATTGCCCACAGCATCCACCCACACCTCGTCAAAGCCGATTTGACGCATCTCTTGGGTGATACGCGCCACCACCTCTCCTTCCTGGCGCGAAAAACTGGGAATGCGCACCAGGTCGCGCAGAAATTCGACCAAAGCCTGCCGATCTTGTTCTACCAGTTTCATTCTTCCTCCGCCTGCACCAACCGAACCACACACTCTCTTGCGAGTTCTGACTCGGTCAAGTCGATCATCGCCACGCCATACCGGTACAAATTGAGTAAAAATGTCACCCGCTCCACCCCCGCCAGCCGGGCAGCCATGCCGGATGAAATTTGCTTCATCTCGAACAACTTGACAGCCATCGCCATTCGAGCATCCTGTTCAAATTGCTCTTTTGTTTTATTCAAAACATCCAAAAGTGTGTCTGGATAATCGACGATCAAATGTTCGATCATGGATTCACCTCTTGCAGTAACAAAAATTCTAGTTGCCTACCTCTGGATTGACCCACGCCGGCAACGGCTCGCCTTTCAGCCCGGCGATCAAGTTCCTGGCCGCAATCTCGGCCATCTTGGAGCGCGTGGCAATGCTGGCGCTGGCAATGTGCGGCACGATGACACAGTTGGGCAACGCCAGCAGCGGGCTGTCCATGTCGATCGGCTCCGGTTCGGTCACATCGAGCGCGGCATAGGCAATGTCGCCATTTTTGAGCGCCGCGTACAATGCCGCCGGATCGACCACCGGGCCGCGCGAGGTATTGACCAACACCGCCGACGGTTTCATCTTTTTCAACGCCCCGGCATCGATCAAGTGATGCGTCGCCGGCGCCAGCGGCACATGCACGCTGACAAAATCTGCCCTGGCGTACAGCGTGTCCAAATCAACCCGTTCGGCGCCGAGTCGGGCAGCCAGCGCATCATCCTCTAGATAGGGATCGTGAAACAACACGCGCATGTCAAAGCCTTGCGCCCGTCTCGCCATCCCCTGCCCGATGCGGCCAAAACCAACGATGCCCAGCGTAGCTCCATGTACGTCGCGCCCCAAGAGCAGCGTCGGCCCCCAGGTTTTCCACTTGCCCGCACGAACGTAATCCATCCCTTCGACCACGCGCCGCGCCGCCGACATCAACAGCGTAAAGGCAAAATCGGCGGTGGTGTTGGTGAGCACACCGGGCGTGTTGCCGACCTTGATCCCGCGCGCCGTGGCCGCGTCGACGTCAATGTTGTTGAACCCGACCGCGTAATTGGCGATCACCTTGAGCTGCGCCCCGGCGGCGTCCATCAATTTAGCGTCAATCCTGTCGGTCAACAAAGAGAGCAGCCCGTCGATCCCCTTGACCTTTTCCAGCAGCGCCTCGCGCGGCGGCGGCGTCTCGCCCGGCCAAACCTCGGCGTCGCAAAACCCGCGCACCAGAGTCAGCCCGGCAGCGGGAATCTTGCGGGTGACAAACACTTGGAATTTGCACGCATCCATCTCACACATTCCCTCCATCGGTCATCCAGGTGCGCAAGCC
>CAYZYE010000028.1:0-26537 GCA_964481205.1 uncultured Anaerolineae bacterium
ATTCGACATAACCTCTGAATGTGCCTCAATGCCTGTTCCACCCGCGCCAGATGTTCCGCTTTGTTCAGCCACAAACTGGCCCCGCTGGGGTGGGGCAGCGCAATCACCCATCGTCCGGCGCTGTCTTGCGTGGCGCTGCCCACCACATCGATCAATTTGACCTTGCCAAAGAATCGCCGCACCGCCAGCCCGCCGACGGGGATCAAGACCTGGGGGCGGATCAGGTCGAGTTGGCGCTCGAGAAACGGCGCGCACAGTTTCTGCTCGGCGCGGCTGGGCACGCGGTCGCCCCGGCCGCCTCGACCTTTGCCGGGGTAGCACTTGGTGATCGCCGTGATGTACTGCGTGGCGCGGAATTCCTCCTCTGTCCAGCCGATTTGCGCCAGCCAGGCGAACAGGCGCCGCCCGGCAGAGCCGTGAAAAGGTCGCCCGGCCTGCGGCTCGGTGATGCCCGGCGCCTGGCCGACGAGCATGATCTGCGCCGTCACCGGGCCGGACGAGATCGCCCCCGGCGTGATCGGATAGCCCGCCTCCAGGCAGCGACGGCAGGCGCGCATTTCGGCGTCGAGTTGGTGCAGCGCGTTTTCGGCTTGATGTGAAGGCATTTTTCTCACCCTGGCGATGAAATGCTGGCGCGTGTATTGTAGCACAAGCAGCGCCCCGCGCAAACGCCAACCCACCCGACCACGGGTCGCCCGCAAGGGGCGATGCTACGGGTACCCAAACCATTTGCGCCGCCATGGGTGGTGATTCCGCCGCCACGGTTTGTCCAATCTGTAGCCTCGGAATCCCTATTCCGAGGCCCGGCTTTGCCCCGAACTAGAAGTACACCCAACGCAAACGCCGTGATTGCTTTGTGCGCCCTGGTATGTTACAATACCGTCCGTTCAACACAATGTTCAGGAGATCAGATGCCCTCAAAACAAAATTTTCCACTGGCCAAGGCGGTGCGCGCGGCGTATCGCGCCGGCGAGGATGACGAAACGATGGAGCCGCTGCTGCTCGTCGATGAAACCGGCGCGCCGATTGGCCGTATTCAAGATGGCGATTATGTCATTTTTTACGACATTCGCGGCGAGCGCGAGGTTGAATTGACCAAAGCATTTGTTGCCGGCGAATTTCCGCATTTCGAGCGCGAACCGATTCACACTCACTGGGCGACAATGATCGAGTACCAGCCGGGGTTGGTCGATCACGTTGCTTTTGCGCCGATCGGCGCGCTGCCGGACACACTCGGCGAGACGGTCAGCAAGGCCGGTTTGCGCCAGGTCAAGATCGTCGAGTCTGAAAAGGGCGTTCATTTGACCTATTTCCTGAACGGCAAGCGGGGCGAGCCGTTTCCCGGCGAAGTGCGACGCATCATTCCCTCGCGCGAGTTCGAGGGCTATTTGCCGCCGCCAGAGATGCGCGCCGACGCCGTGGCCGACGCCGCGATCGACGCTTTGCGCGACCCGGCCAACGATTTGATCGTCGTCAATTGGGCCAACACTGACGTGATTGGGCATAGCGAGGATGCAGAGGCGATCAAAAAAGCGGTTTCGACCGTCGATACGCAGTTGGGGCGCGTGCTTGGGGTTGCCAAACAAATGGGTGTCGCGGCATTGATCACCGCCGACCACGGCACGGTGGAAAAGTGGTATTATCCCGATGGGACGATCGACACCGGCCACACCGATAGCGCGGTGCCCTTTGTGCTCGTCGCTCCCGACCTGCCCGGCGTGGGCGTGCGCGACGGGGGGACGTTGGTCGATGTGGCACCCACAGTGTTAGACTTGCTTCGGGTCGAGCAACCGGCGTCGATGACCGGCCAGACCTTGTTGACCCACCGGGCGGGGGCGCGCCGTCGCGTCATCTTGCTCATCCTCGACGGGTGGGGGGCGCGAGATGAGGCCTGGGGCAATTTGATCTGGCAGGCCGATACGCCGGTTATGGATGTCGCGCAAGCCGTGTATCCGTCGACGACGATCGAGGCGGCCGGCGAGGCCGTGGGGTTGCCCAACACGGTGCCCAACCGTCCGGGCAAGACGGTCGGCAATTCAGAGGTGGGGCATATCCACCTGGGCGCGGGGCGGGTGGTACCCTCTGATCGTTTGCGCATCGAGCGCGCCATCGACGATGGCCGATTTTTTCAGAATCCGGCCTTTTTGTGGGCCATGACCGGGGCCAAAAAGGATGGGACGCGGCTGCATTTGTTGGGGATCATTTCATTTTACAGCTCGCACGGTTCGGTCGAACACCTCAAGGCGCTGCTCAAGATGGCAAAACGGGTCGGCGTCCCCGAGGTGTATGTGCATGGCATGTTGGGCCGGCGCGGCGAAAAACCGGAAAGCGGCGCGATCTATGTCGGGGATATCGAGGCCGAGTGTCAAAAACTCGGCGTGGGGCAATTTGTCAGTTTGATCGGTCGGTTCTGGTCGCTCGACCGCGAGCACAACTGGGATCGCATCGAAAAAAGCTATCGCTGGCTGGTCAATGGCGAGGGCCGGCGTATTTCGCCTTGATCCGGCCGTGCGACGTCGTCGATCCCGATTTGGGGTTGGCGGTTTTTAGCAAGGGGGCAGGCAGCATGAAAAAGCGACAGGTGTTGGTAGCAGTGTTGTCGGGCATGGTGGTTTTGCTGATCGTCGGCCTGGTCGTTCAACCGCCGGGCAGCACGATGGCCAAAGGTGTCACCCCGTCGGTGTATTTTATGCCAATTATCGAAAAGCATTCAACTTTTACGCCTACGGTGACGCCTACACCCACGCCCACGCCGACGCCGGTTCCCTGTCAGGTTCAGGACACGGGATGGAGCAAGCGGCCAAACTGGGTGGACATTATCTTTTGGGTGCAGGGCGCCGATATGCGCGTTTCTTTCAAAATTCATTATCGCTCTGGATCGCGCGAAATCACCAGGTACGTCGGTGGGCGGACGCTGACCAAGGGCGAAAAACGGTACTCGTATAACGACGGCCTTTCTACGGCGTGGCAGCCATTTGACATCGAGTTTGTCAAAACATCTTGTATCGAGGACGAATCGCGGTAAGGCAATTCCAGAGAAATAATTGTCCCAGATTAGCATAGGTCATAGAATAAAAACAAGCCCCGAGCAATTTTCCGGGGCTTGTTTTTTTGCCGGGACGTTACCGGTCTGGATAGTCGACCGGCGTGCAGCGGCCGCTGACGGCCGCCTGATGCAGGGCCAGCATGGCGCGCGTCATCGCCATCTCTTCTGCAAATGGCGTGGGCATCGGCGCGCCGTCGAGCAGGTGATTGACATAGTGGGCGATATAGCTGGGTGAAACGATCTCGTCTGGAATGGGCAGGTCGACCGGCGCGCCTCGTTCGGGCAGGTACAATGTGCTCCGGCGGAAGCCATCGACCGTTTCGACCATCCCCTTGTCGCCAAAGACGCGCAGTTGATCGTTGCCCCACGGGCCAAAGTTGGTGGGGTTGAGATAGTTGAGGTTGATCGATCCCACGCCGCCGTTTTCGAGTTCGATGGCAAAGGCGGCGGCGATCTGGATACCGCCTTTGCCCGGATTGCCCAGCCCGGTGCTCACTCCCCGGATCGATTTGATCCTGATCCCGACGCCGCCGTGGATCAGCCGCACGGCGTGAATGCCCACCTGGCGCACCAGTCCGCCGTCGACGGCGATCTCTTGTGGCCGGCGGTTGTGCCAGGGATACGATTTGTGCGCCTGCACGTGGATGATGGTTCCCAAATCGCCATTGTCGACCAGGCGGCGGATGGCCTGGATGTGCGGAACCAGGTTTGAATTGGAAGCCGCCATTTCGTGGAATTCGCGTCCGTTGCGACGGGCGGTTTCCAGGATTTGATCGAGTGTCTGGGCGTCAAAAGCACACGGTTTCTCGGCCAGCACATGTTTGCCTGCGTTCAGGCATTGAATGGCCTGCCCGGCCTGGTCGATCCGCCGCGCCGGGCAGAGCGAGATGAGGTCGATCTCGTCGTCGTCGAGCATGGCGTTCAGGCTGTCGTAGACGTGGACGGCGCCTGGGATTTCCCGCGCATAGCCGGCCACAGCGACGATCCGGGCGCGGGCGGGCAAATCGCGCAGCGACAATTGATGGCCGTTGTCGCCGTACAATCCAATGTGAACGATCTGTTGGCTCATTGGTATGCTCCTTTAACCGATTCTCAATCTATGCAGAATGGGTCTTTGGTTTGGGTAGGACAAGTGTACGGTATTGTAGCACAGAGTTGGGGCGTGGGCAATGCTCGCTGTCGATTATTTGCGAACCTGTCTCAAATACATTATAATGGCGTGCGCTTTCGGAAGCGATGTGTTGTACCATGACTTTGTGTGGAGGTTCAATGAAGCGAGTACCAGGTCCAAAACTGATCGTATTCATTTTGTTTATCGTACTGTATGCCGTTGGCGCGTCTGTGGCGGGGTGTCAAAAAGCGCCCACGGCCACACCGACGCCTACCAAAACGCCCACCGAGGTGCCGCCTCTGGCGACGGCCACGCCGATGCCCACGGCCACGTTGACGCCCACCAAAACGCCCACGCCAACGGCAACGGCCAGCGTCGAGAGCGCGTTGGCTGCTACGGCCACGCCGGAGCCAACCCAGGCGATCACGCCAACGCCGGTGTTGGTCGAAATGGCGGCAGACATCAACCCGTTGACCGGTTTGAAGACCGACCCCGCCAAATTGAATCGCCGCCCGCTGGCGATCAAAATTCCCAATGCGCCAGCGGCGGCGCGCCCGCAGTCGGGGTTGAGCCTGGCCGATGTGGTGCTGGAATACGAAGCCGAGGCCAATTTGACCCGGTTTACGGCCATTTTCTTGGGCGAGGATGTCACGTTGTTGGGGCCGGTGCGCAGCATGCGCATTCCCGATTCAGAAGTGGTGCCCATTTTCAAAGCGGCGCTCGTCGCCTCAGGTGGGCATCCGGCGGTCAAAATGCGGATGACCGAGGGCAAGTCTTGGGCCGACGGGTACAAGCGGATCATTTGCCCCGAAGACCCGTTTTTGGGCGATGGCGGCGCGCTAAAGCGGATTTCGGGCAAAAAACCGCTGTTCGAGTTGACAATGTATAGTGACACGTCCAGTTTGTGGAACGTGCTCGCGCAGCGCGGCGTCAATGAGCAGCAGGATTTCGACAATATGTTTGTGTTTAGCCAGGAGCCGCCGGCGGGGGGCAGTGAGGCGACCCGGCTCAAGATCGTGTACAAGCCCACGTTCGCGGAACTTGAATACCAGTATGACGCCGAAACCAAGACCTATAAACGGACGGACATGGGGCAGCCATTGATCGACGAGCTGGTCGACGAGCAAATTGCGCCGGAAAATGTGGTGGTGCTCTTTGTCAATCACGTTGATACCGACATTGCCGCCGACAAGCACGACCCCAAGCACATCTGGTACGCGATCAGCATCCAGCTGTGGGGACAAGGGCCGGCCAAGATTTTCCGCGATGGCAAGGTCTATGACGCCACCTGGATCAGGGAAAATCCGCAGCAAGAGAACGATCGGCTGATCTTTATCGACGGCAATGGCAATCAGGTTCCGTTTCGTCCCGGTCAGACCTGGATTCAGTTGGTGCGCCTGGATGGTCGGGTGATCATTGAATGAGCAAAGGAGTGAACGGATGACAAGTTCGATCAAGTGGGAACCAATCGAGGATTTAAAGGCGGTTCGCAATTTACTGGGGCGTTCGTTGGCCGGCAAAATCTCGTCCCGATTTGTCCAGGGACGTCCATTGACGGATTTGTACGAGACGGATGTGGCCTTTGTCGCCGAGATCGACGTGCCGGGCATCGAGGCGGACGATTTGGACGTGTCGGTATACGGTTCCGAGATCGTGCTCGCGATCGAGCGTCCGGCGCAAGAGGAACGCAAGTATTTGTACCGCGAGCGGCCGGTGGGAAAAATCTCGCGCACGATCCAGGCGCCGGATGTTGTGGACACGGCCCAGATACAGGCCCGGGTGGAAAAAGGGGTGCTCGTTTTGACCATGCCCAAGCGCGAGGATGCCCAGGAGGTCAAGATCAGCGTCAAGGCCGGGTGACGCGGGAAGCCTGGGCTAGTTTAAATTTTGGAACGCTTACTGGGACGGCGTTGGCGTGGGTTGATAGGGCGGCGCGTCGATCCAGGTGAAAAACGGTTGTAGCGTGTATTGATTCACCAGGTACAGCCGTGGGTCGCCGTCGAGTTGCACATAGTAGGCCATATTGTCCGGTGTTTGCCGGCCGATGTACAGCCGTACCTGGGCGTCAGTGTACGTCGTGACCGTGAGGGTGAGCGAGGCCGGGGCAAGCCCGTATTGTTCCCGGCCGGCGACCTGTTCGAGCAAAATTTGCCGGGCGGTGAGCCGCGCCAGATCGTCGGCGGCGATGTGAACTTCGACCGGGTCGGCGATGCCCTCGTCCGGCTCGACAATGCGCCATTCATTTTGCCGGTGTTCGATTCGCAGCGTGCGTTCGCCGGCGCTCATGTGCAGCGATTTTATCTCGTTTACCGTCAGCGAGAGCAGCGGCAGCGGCGTTGGCGTGGCCTGGGCGTCCGTTGGCGGCTCGCGTTTGACCTCAAAGAGCAGCACATAGGCGGCCAGGGCGATACATATTGCAACCACGATGAGTGTGTTTTTCCAGCGTTTCATATCCCCAACTTATCTTCTTTTCAACCAGACGATAATCCCGGTCACGAGAATGATCGCCGGGATGAAAATCAGCGATCCAAAGCACACTGCGCCTTGCTCGATGGTGTTCAAATAAATATTGTGCGGGACGTTGGCTTTGGGCGCGATGGCGATCAAGGATTCTTCTTCGGCCAGCCAGTTGACGGCGTTCAGAAACAGGAATTGGCCGTTTGGAATCTGGCGCAGCACGCCGTTGGCAACCAGGTCGGCGTCGCCGATCAAGACCAGGCGGGTCATTTCGTCGCTGCCGGCGGCCGGCGCTTCGAGCGCCGCGATCAGGGTCAGTGGGCCGGGCAGGTCTGTTCCTTCGACATAGGCCATCTCGCTGTCCTTGCTCAGAGCGCCGGGGTCGCTTTTGGCCCACGATTGCACCGCGCCGGCCAGCGGCGGGCTGCTTTCGGCTAGCGGCATAAAGGTGATTTCCGGCTCTGGTTTGTCCTGGATGATCGGGCGGGCAAAGGGCAGCGCGATCATTGGCAGGTCTTTGGTGATTTGGCCGAACTGGTATTGATCGATCACCGGCGTCAGCGCGTCGCCGCCCAATGCTTTGCGCGTGTC
Organism: uncultured Anaerolineae bacterium; assembly: GCA_964481205.1. Lineage (GTDB taxonomy): Bacteria > Chloroflexota > Anaerolineae > JAFGEY01 > JAFGEY01 > CAYRXM01. Next base: position 7,206 of record CAYZYE010000028.1, read on the forward strand.
GACGACCAGACTGTCGTCAAAACGCACGTGCCACGAGGCCAATACATCGTTGATATTCGTCTCGCTGGCCGGGTCGACCAGGATCAAGGCTTTGCCTCCCGTGAGCAGGTAGCGGGTGAGCGAGGCTTTTTCTTTTTCGAGCAGCGGCGTTTCCGGCCCGGCGACGATGACCAGCGCCGCGTTGGCCGGTACCGTGGTCGTGATCGCCAGGTTGAGCGTTTCAAGTTGATAGTTGTTGTCTTGCAGCAACTGTCCAATGTCGCCATAACCGCTCTGTTCCCAGTCGTTGGGGTCGTGTTCCTGGTGCCCGGTGAGAAAATAAAGCACTTTGCGCGTGTCGCGCGAGACTTGGAGCAGCGCGCTGGTGATGTTTTGTTCGTCGGCGGTGTGTACCTGGTGCTGCATTTGGCCGCGTCGCACGATCCACCCGCCGCTATAGCCCGACCAGTTGTACTGTTCGGCTTTGCCCGGCTCGAGGACCGGATCGACGCTTTGATAGCGGAGCTTGTCGGTATAGGTTTCGTACTCGTCCAGCCATTTTTCAAACTCGTCTTTGTTGCGCCCCTGGGGATAGAACCCAATGATCTCGATCTCTTGGTCCAATGTTTGCAAAATGTGGATCGACTGTTCGGACAGTGAATGTCGTTTTACATCGGTCAGGTCGAAGCGTTTATAGTAGCGGTTGGAGAGATAGTTGAGCAGGATAATGATCCCGATCACCGCCGCGCTCAAGATCACGGCGTTCGATCCATAGCGCATGGCGCGCCCGGTGAACGCTATTTTGATCTCTTGTGGTTTCAAAATCGCGTAAACACCGATCGCGATCAGGCCGCCGACGAGCAGCCATTGCGCCGGGGCGTCGAATTTTTGGCCGATCACCGTCCACACGCCGGCGACGATCACACATGTTCCGCCGATCAGGAGAAAAGCGATCCCATTTTCTTTTAGAACGCGCAGTAAATTGTTCATGCTTGCCACCTCTTGGATTCGATGACCTGGCTGGCAAGAAAGACAAAGACGATGACAAAACTTGCATAATAGACCAGGTCGCGGGTGTCGATGACGCCGTCGACGAAATTGTAATAGTGCCCCGATGGGGTGAGATAAGAGATGACGCTTTTGGCCTTGCTGCCCAACAAGCCGCTGAGGATGTCGATCAACCACAAGCTGACGCTGGCCACTACGCCCAATACGGCGGCGACGACCTGGTTTTTGGTCAGCGCCGAGGTAAAGACGCCCAGGGATAGCATCGCTGCGCCGAGCGAGATCACGCCCAAATAGCTGGCGCCAATTGTGCCCAGATCGGGTTTGCCATAGACGACCAGGATCAGCACGTACAGGCCGGTGACAAGGGTCATGCCCAGGTAGAACAGGAAACTGGCTAAAAACTTGCCGCCGACAATCTCCCAACTGCGCACGGGGGCGGTGAGCAGCAGCTCGATTGTGCCCAGGTCGCGCTCGCGGGAGAGGAGGCGCATGGTCAAAACCGGTGCGATAAAGATGAGGACGATGCTCAACGATCCATGTACCGACTGCATGCTGGCGTCGCGCCATTGGGTGACGCCGCCGACGAAAAAGAGGCCGCTCAAGAACAAAAACGCCGCCGCCACCAGATATGCGATCGGCGAACTCCAATAGGCATACAATTCGCGTTTGGCAATGATCCACACGTTACGCATCGTTTTCCTCCTCTAAAATAACGCCATTGCTGGACGGCTCTGCGGTGGTGAGTTTTAGGAAAATGTCTTCCAGGCTGAGGTTGATGCTTTGCAGTTCGAGCAGTTCCCAGCCATGCTGGACAATGGTTTTGGCCGTCTCGGCGCGCCGGTCGATGTTGGGCGGGCAAATGATCTCGTATATTCCGTCAGCGTGTGTCTGGTGGACGCGGATGACGTCGGGGATGCGGCGCAAAACGTCGGCGATTTGGTCGCTGGGGTTGCCGATTTTGACCCTGATGCGCCCGCCGCTTTGCAGCTGCGCGGTCAACTCGTCGGGCGAACCCTCGGCGACCAGCCGCCCGTTGTTGACGATCAGGACCCGGTCGCAGGTCTGGCTGACTTCGGGCAAGATGTGGGTGGAGAGCATGACCGTGTGCGTCTGTCCCAACTCTTTGATCAACTCTCTCACCTGGATGATTTGTTTGGGGTCCAGGCCGATGGTTGGCTCGTCGAGGATCAGCACTTTTGGGTCGTGGATGATCGCTTGCGCCAACCCCACGCGCTGGCGCAGCCCCTTGGACAGTTTGCCGATCAACGAATCGGCGCGTTGTTCGATGTGGCAGCGCGCCATGGCCCGTTCGACGGCGCGGGCGCGGTCGTCCACGCGGCGCAGGCTGCCCATATAGTCGAGATAAGCGCGCACGGTCATCTCGGTGTACAGCGGCACCGATTCGGGCAGATAGCCGATGCGTTTGCGCACTTCTAGCGATTGTTCAAACACATCCAGGCCGGCGATGCGCGCCTGACCGTCGGTGGGGGGCATATAGCCGGTGAGGATGCGCATAGTTGTCGTTTTGCCCGCGCCGTTTGGCCCCAAAAAGCCGACGACCTCGCCTTGCGCCACGTCAAAGCTGATGTCATTCAGCGCACGAAACGTACCGTACATTTTGCTCAAATGTTCTACATGGATCATTTTGATCACTCCAATCAAAGAACCCCGCCTTGCGGAGGGGCTTGGGTTTGCTGCGTTATGATACTATTGGACGGCATGTTTTGTCAAGTTGGCGGGTCTGTATTCGCCGGCTATTGCAAGAGGGCTGCAAAGATTGCGGAAACTATGAATCTGACTATAATAGTCTGTTAGATACTGTGATCCAGACCGCTCTGGACGCGAATCGCACAACGTTTGCCATCTTGTTGATGCCGGCGTCATCGTGGTGGAGGTGGGTAATGAACGATTTTGTCAATCGCAAAGTGGAACTGACCTGGTTGGATGACCTGGTAGCGCGTGAGGGGGCGCAGTTTGTGCTTGTTTATGGGCGTCGGCGCGTGGGCAAGACGACTTTGCTCACGACTTGGGCCGATCGCACCGGTTTGCCGACTTTGTATTGGGTTGCCAAACGCGATCCCAAAAGCGTTCTGATCTCCAACCTGGGTCAGACGGCGTATGCCTGGGAGCGAGGGATGGATCGCGCCGACATTGAGATCCGTCCGTCAGGTTGGCAAACGGTTTTTCAGATGATTGCCCAGGCCGTGGGGATGAGGCGGGTGATTGTGATCTTGGACGAGTTTCCCTATGCGTTGGAACAGGACGCTGGTCTGGGGTCGCATATTCAGGCTGCCTGGGACCATCTGTTCAAGGAAAGCCAGGTTTTACTCTTTCTTTCGGGGTCGCATATCGGCGTGATGACCGAGTTGATGTCCTACCAGGCGCCGCTCTATGGTCGCCTGACTGCGCAACTTCCGGTGTTCCCGTTGTCGTTCGCCGATATTCAAGCGTTCTTGCCAGAGTATGACGTGTACAAGCGGCTGGCCGTTTATGCCGTCTTGGGGGGGATACCTGCCTATCTGGAGCGATGGGATGACCAGGACACTCTGGCTGGAAACATCGAGCGGCTGTTTTTACGACGCACCGGGTGGTTTCGCAACGAGCCATTGGTGCTGATCAGCGATCTGACTCGACGCGAGACGGTCAGCTATGAGGCCATTTTGAAAGCCATTGCCAGCGGTCATCACAGTAGAGAGGAAATTGCGTCTTGTGCAGCGATTCCATCGCCGTCGTTGAGTCACTACCTGCCGAGGCTACAAAAACTAAAGTTGGTCAAGCGGCTTGTGCCTGCTACGATCCCGCTGGATCGACTCAAGATAACCAGGCAAAGCCGCTATTACCTGGACGATCCATTTTTGCGATTTTATTACCGTTTTGTCGATCCGAATTTGCACCTGATCGAGTCTGGGTTGACGCATCGCCTGTGGCAAATGATCGAAGACAATTTCCGCGCTTTTGTTGCTTTGACTTTTGAACAGGTCTGTCGTGATTGGACCCTCAAACAAGCCCAGGTTGGGGCTTTGCCCTTTGCTCCCGATAATGTGGGAACGCACTGGTCTCGCGATGTGCAAGTTGATGTCGTGGCGATCGCCTGGCGGGAAAAGCAAATTTTGCTGGGAGAGTGCAAATGGGGCGACAAGCCTGTTGGCCGGGCAATAGTGACCGAGTTGATTGAGCGCAAGACGCCCCGCGTGTTGCGTGGTTTGCCGGACAAGGGGGAGGGCTGGACGGTTCATTATGTCTTCTTTGGACGATCTGGATTTACCGATGCGGCACGAGCAGAGGCCGCCCATGTCCAGGCCAGGATGTTGAATTTGGAACAACTGGTGCGAGTTGACGACGTGGTGAAAGGCAATCGGGGCGCGCCGATTTGACCCGCGGCCCACTTTGGATATAATTGTACTTGAGTCTAAAATTTTTGTTTTCCGAGGAAAGGATCGAGACAATGTATGGAATGGGACCAGAAATGTTCAAACGGCTCTATGTCAAAGGCAGTTTAAAGAACCAGGGCGAGGGATTTGTGTTTCAGATCAAGAACACCATTGATTCTGGGTCGATCAGCGGCCTGTCCAAAATCGCGGTCGACGGCGAGGAACGCCCGTTGGAGGGCGTCACCGTCGCCATTGGCGACAAGACACGCGAGGCAAGCAGCATCACCTGGTCGTCGTCGCTCTATGTGGGCTATGGCGCGGTGATGACGATCTATGTGCCCGGCAAGCTGGAAGCCGGAGAGCATACGGTGACGATGCAAGTCAACGTGCCGGAACTGGGCCGGGTCAGCATGCCGGTGACCGATACGGTGGCCTAGTGGTTGCTGGGGGGCGCGCGCCGTCCCCCTTTTTAGCGTACTCGAAATACCGTGTGTAGACCGCACTCGCTCTTTTTTTTGCCCGCCCATCGCCCGGCGCGTTCGCCTTCGCCCGCTTTGATCGGGCGCGTGCAGGGCGCACAGCCGATGCTTTTGTAGCCCTGGGCATAGAGCGGGTGGCGGGGCAGTTGGTGGAACTCGATGTAGCGCCACACATCGTCGTGCGTCCATGTCGCCATCGGCGCGATCTTGATCAGACCGTCACTGCGGATGTCGATGATTGGCGTGTTGGCCCGCGTCGCCGACTGATCGCGCCGGATGCCGGTGATCCAGGCGCGATGCTGCTGCATCACCTTTTGCAACGGCTGCACTTTGTTCAGATAGCAGCACAGGTCGGGGTTGGTTTTGGGCAGGTCCGGCCCATATTTGGCGTTTTGTTCGGCCAGACTCATTTCTGGGTGGATGTCGCGGACATTGGTCAGGCCAAACTGCTTGACGACCTGGGTCTTGAAGGCAAGCGTTTCGGCAAAGTGATGTCCCGTGTCCAGAAAAAAGATCGTCAGATCGGGGGCAACCTGGGAGACGATGTGCAGCAAGACCACGCTTTGCTGCTGAAAAGACGAGGTCATGGTCAAATTGCTGCCATAGGTGTCTACGGCCCAGCGAATGATCTGGTGTGGCGTCCATTGCTCGACCTCTTGTGGGTCGACAAAAATCAGCGGCGGCATGGTGTTCATCGCAATCCCTTTGGCTTCAAGAAGGATGTTGTTGCCTTTATTCACTACCGGACACCCGGGCTTTTTACACAGAGTAGACACGGAGAAGCACCGAGTTCTTGTATTCTAGCCACGAATTTATCGCCCGAATACGAAAACTCGGTCACGGTCCGGGCCACAAGCGGGCCGCTCGCGGCGAAAACGAACGTCGAAATACCTCCGTGAATCTCCGTGCCTTCTCCGTGTATCTCGGTGTAACTGTTTAAAAGTGTCCAGTAGTGAATGCCTTTATTATAAAGCCATTTGCCAAAAATATCTACACAACTGTCTTGTCCAACTCTGTGGCGGCAGGTGCAGTGCCATTCTGAGCCAGCCGCCGCAGCGAAGAATCTAACTATTGCAGCGACGATACTCTTTGCTGCGCCCAGGGTGATATTTGACATAGAATTTGTTTCTTTGTAGAGGATATACATCTATGCCCGATCGTGGCCGGTTGATTGCTTTGGAATGTGTCGATGACGCGCTGTTGGACGCCGTTACGCGGCGGCTCTATCGTCATCTGCGCGCGCGCGGCGTTGCCTGCGAGCATACCGCCGAACCGACCTATGGCCCGGTGGGGGCGCAGCTGCTGCTGGCCCGGCAGGGACGGTTGCAGTTTGGCCCGTTGAGCCGGGCGCTGGTCGATCTCGCCGATCGTCTGGATCATTTGGGGCGAGAGGATGGCATTGTGGCCTGGTTGGAGGCAGGGCGCTGTGTATTGTGCGCCCATTATCTGCTTTCGGCCTGGGCGCGGCTGATCGATCACGTCGATCTGGCCTGGTTGTGCGCGATCAATGCGCGCTGCCCCGCGCCGGATTTGACTCTGCTGATCGAGGTGCCGCCGGCCCCCGAAAACGCCGCGTTGGCCGAAAATTACGCCAGGGTCGGGCGGCAGACAGGCCACAAAATTGCCGTGATCGATGGTCGTGGGGCGTCGATCGAGCAAATTTTCGATCTCTGCCGGCGGCGTCTCGATCCACTTTGTCAGCGTTCATCGAAACCCGCCTGATTTTGGGTGCCCCGCAAACGAGTTGCGGGGCAGGTGTAGCATAGCCCCTCGTGGGCGTTTGCGGGAGTATCGTCATCATGAAAGTCAATCCGGGGCCGGGGCGGTTCATTGTTTTTGAGGGGCTTGATGGCGCCGGCACGACGACGCAGGTCGAGTTGCTGGCGCGCCGCTTACAGCAGCGGGGGGCGTCCGAACGCGAGGTCTTTGTCACCCACGAGCCAAGCGACGGCCCGTTGGGATTGCAGATTCGGATGGTCTTGGCTCACCGGACCAGGATGGATGCGGCGACGCTGGCGGCGCTTTTTGCCGCCGATCGCGTGGATCACCTCTACCACGTCGATGGCGAGGGGGGCATTGTCGCGCATTTGCGGGCCGGCGTCGACGTGATTGCCGATCGCTACCACGTTTCCTCTTTTGCCTACCAGGGCATGAACCTCGATTGGGATTGGCTGTGGGTCATGCATGCTCACTGCATTCGTCCCGATGTGACCATTTTCCTCGATGTGCCGGTCGAGGTCTGCTTGCGCCGCATTGCCGCCGGACGCGGCGAGCATTATGAACTGTTTGAAAACAAACAAGCTCTGACAAATATTCGTCAGAGCTATCTCGACGCGATTGACCGGCTGCGCAATGCGGGGGATACGATTGTGATTGTCGATGGCTGCGCGCCGCCTGCCCAAGTCCATGCGGCGATCTGGCGCAGCATCCAGGCCTGAGCCTGTCGTTCAGGCGATCTCGATCATTTGCGCGCAAAGCGCTTCGGCCCGCTCTGACCCCCGGTTGACCAGATAGCGCAGGGCGTTCCAGGTGCGCTCGTGGACAAAACGGTCCTTGTCTTGCAGCAAAAACGTCTCGATCAAATCCAGCGCGACCGGGGGAAACTGTTCGGCCAGCGCGCTCAAAGCGTCGCACACGGCGCGGCGGATGTGAATGTCGCGGTCGGCGAGCAGTGTGTGCAGCAGGTTCAAAACGCTCTCGTCATAGGCGCCGGCCATCAAGGCGACCAGCTGCCGCGCGTGCCTGGACACGGCGCGGCGCACGTTTTGGTGCTCGACGGGGCGGCCTGATTTGGATGTGCGCAAGGTATAGCGCATCATTTTGAGCGTCTCCGCCGGTTTGGATGGCAGCAAGCGGTAGAGCGGGCGGGCCATGCAAATGCGCACCAGGCGGTCGTCGTCATCCCGATGTTGTTCAATTGTGCGAATGGCCGTTTCCGGATCGACCCGGCACTGAGCCAGGACCTCGGCGTACAGCGTCACCGTCGAGCGACGGTTGTCCTTGACCTGGGCCAAGAGGTCGGCTTGTATCGCGTCGCTCAACGCGGCATCGTCGATCTCGGTCAGTGCGTCTAGCGTGGCCAGCGCGGCATAGACCTCGTCGCCGGCCCGCCAGCGCAGCAGCGGCGCAGTCTCTTGCGGCCGCTTTTGCCACAGCGCGGGGATTGCTTCGATGACGCGCCGGCGGATGTCGGTGCGCCACTCGGGGTCGGGCGGATCGTCGCGCAATGTTTTGATCAATGACAGTGTTTGCGCTGCGTCGATTTGCAAGAGAGCGGGCAGCGCCTCGCTCAAACGGCGCTTTAGCTCCCAATGCGGGCTTCGTGCCGCCGCGTGCAGCACCGTAAACGGCAACCGCCCATCGTCGGACTTGCCGGCAATGATGTCGCCCAACAGATCGTCGAGGTAACGGACTTCTTGGCTCAGACGCCGCTTGGCCGGCGTGCCGCTGGGCAAAGAGGTCAGGTCGGCCTGGGGCAGGGCCGCGCGCGCGCCGCGCAAGACGAGCAGCAGTGTTTCCTCGACAAAGCGCACTTGGGCCGGCGTGACCGTCGCGTCGGTGCGCAGCGCTTCCAGTTCTTGCGCGATCTTGAACAAGGTTTCGTCGCGGGGATGGAGCGCGAGTTCGGTTGCGGCGCTGGGGGCCAAATCTGCGGCCGAGAGGAGCACGTCGGTCTCGGCCTGCGCCAGCCGCAGCGCTTTGGCCAACGCCATCACCTGCGCGCGCTTTCGCAGTGGCGCGCGTTCCCCTTTTTCCACGCGGCTGATCGTGCTGGCGCTCAGGCCGGCCTGGACGGCCAGCTCGTTTTGCGAGAGGCTGGCGCGTTCGCGGTAGGTTTTCAGGATCATCCCAAATGTACTCATTGTGCCAAGATTTTCCTTTTCAAGCCTTTGTTGATCTCATTTCGATTATAGCACGAGTATTGCGTTTTGTCAATGAATTACGGTCAACTTGTTGACAAAACGCAAAAATCATGGTATCATAAATGCAGGCTGCCGGAGGGTTCAGCTCCGGCAGCCATGACCCACCACTGACGCGACAGCGGCGGGCTGGTTGTGATTATAACACATTCATGATTTGTGTGCAATAACGGCCGGCCCAGGGGATGACGGATAGCCCACTGTCGGCGTCTCTACATGTGTGGAGCGCGTGCAGTGGGCTATCTGTTTTTGTGTTGGACATCACTTGGCGTTCGAGGAGGGGGTGCGGATGATCGTTGGGGTGGATATTGGTTATGGTTATACCAAAGCGGCCGGCGGCGGTCAAGAGGTTGTTTTTCCGAGTGTGGTCGGCGAGGCGGAACGCATTCGCTACCAGAGTGACCTCGTTCAGCCGCCGGCCGGGAACGCGCATGCCATTGCGTTGATCACCCAGGAGGGCCGCCGTTTTGTCGGCGATTTGGCCTTGCTGCAAAGTCGCGTTCGTTGGACGTTGTTGGATCGCAGCCGTGTGCAGGATACCTCTGCCCGGCTGCTTTTTCTGTCTGCATTGGGCGAGTTGGTCGGCCTCGACGGGCCGGATACTTGTTTTCAGGTCGTGACCGGGCTGCCCGTGCAGTGGTACGCCGATCGCGACAAGGTCGTCGAGCAGCTGCGCGGCAAGCACGTCTTGCGGCGCGTCAACGGGCGGCAGGTTGTCCAGCGTTTTTCGGTTGAAAAAGTGTTGGTGGTGCCGCAGCCTTTTGGCTCATTGTTCGATGTCATTCTGGACGCAGAGGCCAAGATCGTCGATGAAGCGCTGGCCCGTGGGCGGCTGGGCATCATCGACATTGGCACGTATACGACCGATTATGTGCTTGTTGATGCCTTGCGTTACATTGAAAAAGGGTCCGGCTCGATCTCGACGGCGATGTCGCGCGCGTACCAGTTGATCGCTCGCTCGCTGCTCGACAGTTTTGGCCTCGACTTGCAAATGCACGAGGTGGACCGGGTCGTGCGGCAGGGGGCGGTGACGATTTTTGGTCAGGAGCGCGACATTCGATGGCTGGCCCGGCCGGCGCTGGACGCGGTTGCCCAGGAGATACTCGCCCACGCCGGGACGCTGTGGGGCGATGGCCGCGAGTTGAATGCCGTGTTGGTGACGGGGGGCGGCGCGCTGGCGCTCGGCGATCACATTCGCCGCCGCTACCCGCATGCGCGCGTGCTGGCCGACGCGGCCTTGGCCAACGTGCGCGGGTTTGAGCGTTATGGACGGCGCAAGTGGAAGATGCTCTAGCTGTGGCGGCGATAGCGTCGGTTGGCAAAGGACAGATCGATGAGTGAACGGGCATATACCTGGGCGTCTCGCGCCGGAGGGCAACCTGATTTGCGGCCGCAGTTTCGTCTGCGGCGCGGGCAGGACGATCTGTTGATCGACTGGCTGACCTCGATTCGACCCCGCCGGCGCAGCGACGCCATTCGCGCTGCGTTGTACGATTATTTGGCCGGGCGGCAGCGGGTTGTCGATGAGCAAGGCGAGGACCCCGCGCTGTCTGCCGCGCTCGACGCTTTGTTTTAGGCACGTGCTGAAAAACCTGCCAACCGCCGAGATCGCAAGGAAAGCACCCAGTGGCGCTATGTGAATCGGGCGTGATGTCTGGCGCGTCAATCCCCTTTTTTTCCATAATGGGATTGTAGCTTGGGGTTATCTGTGGTAAAATGAATACAGTTATCATACAAACAGCCTCATTTTTATTTTTTCAGCAACGAGGGGCAAGAACCGCCACACATCCACGTCAAAGCCGGAAGCGATGAAGCCAAGTTCTGGTTAGGACCGCCGAATCTGGCGGCAAACTATGGTTTTCGGGCGCAAGAGTTGAACAAGATAGCGAGTATAGTCGAGGAACATCAAGAGGAACTGTTGGAGGCCTGGTATGCATACTTTGGGTAAAAAAGATATCAGAAAGCGCCGGGCTTTTGTGCCCAATAGCGCTTTGGCCAAGAAAGTAGAGTTTGACCAGGAGGTCATGTATGTTTCGTTGATGGATGGGCGGATCATTGGCGCGCCCTTGATCTGGTTTCCTACATTGCGAATGGCGAAACCAGAGGAACGCGAACAGTACGAGATCGGTGGCGGCGGAACAAGCTTACATTGGCCCGAGCTGGACGAAGATTTGAGCGTGGCGCATTTGCTGGCCGGCGCTGATTGGCAGTCTACATAGGATGTTAAGGATGGGGCTTTTGGTGGTTGGCAAGGCTGGCTACCATACGCTCTGTCATTGCGAGCACAGCGAAGCAATCACCAGGTTCAAATGTACTACACTTTGCCAGACCCCGTCTTGACCGGAAAGAGAATTTGTGGTAAAATAGAACAAATGTTCTAATCACGCGAGGAGAAGGTTTCGCCATGAGACGTTTGATTGTTGGCAGCGTGTTGGCTTGCGTCGTCGTTGCTTTGGGGGTAGGGTTGTGGTTGGGCGGCAACTTGCGCGAGCCGTCTGCTTTGGAATTGGAACGCACCGCGATGAGTTTGCAGGTGGCGCGGACAATGGTGCCTTTTCAGATCGTTTTTCGCGTTTTGTTGGGCGGTGTGGCATTGTTCACCCTGGCCGGCCTGGGGGTCGGGGTGGTGCGCTGGATCAACCATCGCGTCGACACGTTGTATCCCAACAACGCCGGCCTGTATCCCATCCGCGAGGCGCGGTTGGGGCAGGCCAAGGTTTTCCATGACCCCAACCGCGCGCCGACGGCGACCACGGTGTACGCGAACGGTGCGCCCAAATTGACCGTGCAGCACCCGCTGCCGCCCGGCCAGGTTGCCGCCCAGTTCCAGATCACCGGTCAGGCGCAGGCGACTCAGGCGCTTCGCGCTGCGGTCAGCGGGCATACGGCGCTGCCTTCCAGCGGCCCGGTGTCGAGCGACATGTTTGGCCCAAACCGCGTGGCGCGTCCTCTGCCAGAGGTCAAAATGTTGGATCTCGAGCCGTCGCACATCGAGCGGTTGCTTTTGGAAACGGGGGATGAAAAAGGCTGAGATGAATCTGGACCCCAGGTTTCAGGTGCATGAGGCCGCCGGGCGCATTCGGACGGCGCTGACGCGGCTTGGCTATTGCTACCGCACCAAGAACGATGACTTGATCGAAATATCATACCGGCAGTTGGGTGTGGTCGGCGGGCAGTACGGCGTGCTCGAAGTGGACGTCCAACGCCTGCCGCCGCGTGTCAGCATTGCCAAGTTGACTCATCCCGAGACGATTCATCACCTGACGGCGGTGGTGGGCAAGCCGGTACACAAGCTCAACACAACCGGGTTGACCTATTGCATCGAGCTGCAACCACGGCCCAAGCGGCATTTGCCCCGGCGCGTCGAGTTGGACCTGCGCACGCGCCCCCAGGGGGCATATATGGCGCCGATCGGACAAAATCAAACCCAGGCCGAGTGGCGCAGCCTGTTCGACACATCGCACATTTTGGTTGGCGGCGAGAGTCGCAGCGGAAAATCGACGTGGTTGAACGCAACGCTGGTTGCTTTGCTCTCGACATACACGCCGCAAGAGTTGCAGCTGGCGATCATTGATCCCAAGGGTGTCGAGTTTACGGCGTATGGCGCTTCAGTGCGCGCGGGCAGCGCAGGCGTCCCACACCTGGTCAAGCCGGTGGCGACCAGCCCGCGTGACGCGGCGGTGGTCACAAATTGGTTGATCGCCGAGATGGAACGGCGGCGCGACCTGTTTGCGGGCGTTTTTGCGCGCAATTTGCAAGTGTACAACAAGCGCGCGGCCCAAGTGGGGGCGCCGGCGTTGCCGCTGGTGCTGGTCGTCATCGACGAGGTGAGCGATATCGCGCTGCAAGCCGGGCTGAAAAGCGTTTTTTACAAGAACCTGATCCGGCTGTCGAGCAAGGGCGCGGCGTTTGGGATCATTCTCATTCTTGCCACCCAAAACCCCAAGGCCGAGGTGCTCAATACATTGATCCGGGGCAATTTGAGCACGCGGATTGCCTTTCGTGTAGTCAGTTCAGAACACTCGCGCACCATTCTAGGACGCTCCGGCGCACAAAACCTGCCTCGCACCATCCGTGGGCGAATGATGGCGCGGCTGGATGGGGCGCTGGTCGAATTGCAGGGCTTTTACGTGTCCGACGAGGCCATTTTGGCCCTGACGCGGCGTTGGGCCGAGGCCAATGGGCCGACATTGTTGCCCACCGAACAGGCGATGGTGCTTTATGCGCAGCGCGAGTTAGGGGGGGCGTTTCCGATCAAGCGCATTTACCGGGCATTCAAGGGCCAAATATCTTACCGGCAGTTGATCAAGTTGGGGCAGCGGTGGGAGCACAACGGTTGGCTCTCGCCGCCCGAGTCGGTGGTCGACGCGCGGCGGGTGACGGAAGAGTTGTGGCGCATTGCGCTGCGCTCGGCCGGCGAGAAAAGTGCAGATGGAGGCCACAGCGCCTCGCAGTCGCAACAAGATATAGAAGGGTGAGGCGCAATGGCCGTGGATGTCTATTTTCGGGAGGATATTGCCCAGGTTTTATCGGCGGTCGATCTGGCCAGCGGTGGCACGGCGGCGCTGGTCAACGAGGAGCTTGAAAAAGCGACTTGTAACGGTCAACAGCCGGACGGGGCCGCGCTGGCCGATCACTTGCGCATTTACCGGCAGGGATACAAGGCCGCGCTGGCGGCCGTGGCGACCGCGTTTGGCGTCTTGCCCGCGCCGGAGAACGTTGTCGTCTCTGGTATGCGGATGGTCCGCGAGCGATGCGAAGCGGATGTCCGTGGCGCGGACGTGGTGCATCCCTGGCCGTTGAACCGGCATGTGCCGGTGTGACCAGGTAAAATATCGCAAAAAACGCGCCCGTATCAAAATAGATTGATCGCCACCAACGCGCCGACAATGCAGGCCGCGAGAATTAGCGCGACGCCCACAGCGAGCAAGACGGTGTTGCCGCCAGACGGCGCTTTATCGGGGTCGCCGATGAATTGAGTGACCAGATTTTTTTGCTGTTCTACACGCCACAACTTGCCGCGCACGCTGGCTAAAAGGTCTTTACCCGAACATGGTTTGCACAAATAGTCTTCGACGCCCAGTTCTTTGCCGCGCCGGATGTCGGCGTCGGTGGCTTTGGCGGTGAGAAAGATAAAGGGGATGTGATTGAGGTAGGGGTTTTCACGGACGCGCTCGTAAAAAGCATAGCCGTCCATCCCCGGCATCATAATATCGGCCAAAATCAGGTCCGGCACGCGATACTGTTGCCGGTATTCGACCAACAGCTTGTTCAGCGCGTCCTGGCCGTTTGCGGCGCACCAAACCTGATAGCCTTCTTCGCTCAAGGTCATTTCGAGCATTTCCAGAAAAGGCGGATAATCGTCGACGACCAAGATCAGGGGAGCCAGGTTGTGCATAGATAAAGGGTGTGCATTCATTTGCCAATCCTATTTTAGTTATGCGGTATCAAAGACCTGGTCTCCTTGGCGCGTTCTTTTATCGAGTGACCTTGATTGTAACATAAATAGCCAGGATGGGCAAACAAATGCTCAAAGAGCGTGCTGAAATTTGCCGATCGCCATCCTATATCCCGCAAGCAGCCTTATGGGACATAGGATGAAAACAGGTATGAATAATGCTTAGAGACGTTCTATTTGAAACACACCCCAATAATTTAGATGCGCTTGCCCCGAGTCAGCCCCTCACGGATTGCTCATTGGGTGATCGTGCGGTATAATGCCTGTTCCGACAAACCCCAAGAGGCCCAGGGCTGTTCAATTCTAATTTGTGACTAAAGTCACTGCTGGCGGGCTGAAGCCGGGCGTCCTACCTGCGTGGACGCCATCACTGGCGTGGACTCGTCGCCGTAGGGGGACGACCAGCAAACGGCTCGCCAAGCGCGGTTTCAACCGCTGGATTGTAGAATTGAACAGCCCTGCCAAGAGGCCACTGGAAAACCTCCTGGAAGGTTTTCCAGCATCCCCCCAGTACGAGGCCAACAAGGAGGAACAGGATGAGTCATTTTTTAATTACCGGCGGAGCCGGATTCATCGGCAGCCACCTGGCCGAGGCGCTGCTGGCGCGTGGCGATTCGGTAGCGATCATTGATGATTTGTCGACGGGTTGTTTTGAGCACATCGAACAGCTGGCCCCCCACCCCCGTTTTCGCTTCACCATCGACACGGTCACCAACGAGTTGGTTTTGGACCGGCTGGCTAGCGAGTGTGACGTGATCGTTCACCTGGCCGCGGTCGTCGGCGTCGACCTGGTGGTTGGGCAGCCGGTGCGGACGCTCACCACCAACATTGGCGGCGCCGAGGCGGTGCTGCGCGCGGCGCGGCGCTACCGGGTCAAGACGCTGCTCGCCTCGACGTCCGAAGTGTACGGCAAGAGCGCGCACGTGCCTTTTGGCGAGGAGGATGATGTGCTGATCGGCGCAACGAGCAAACACCGCTGGGCCTACGCCGCGACCAAAATGATCGACGAGTTCTTGGGGTTGGCCTATTATAAGGAATATGGCCTGCCGGTGATCGCCTTCCGGCTGTTCAACACCGTCGGCCCGCGCCAGACCGGGCGCTATGGCATGGTCATGCCGCGCTTTGTCCAGGCCGCGCTGCGCAACGAACCGCTGCGCGTCTTTGGCGATGGCACACAAAGCCGATGTTTTATGCACGTTCAAGATGCTATACGCGCGATTCTGGCCCTGGTCGATGCGCCGCACGTGGTGGGCCGGGTGTTCAACATTGGCGCCAGGCAAGAAATCTCGATCCTCGATCTTGCCAGGCGCGTGATCGAACTGACGGACAGCGCTTCCGAGATCGAGTTTGTTCCCTACGACCAGGCCTACCCCGCCGGTTATGAGGATATGCCGCGCCGCGTGCCGGACACGACGCGCATCCGCGAGGCGGTGGGTTGGCAGGCGCGCCGGTCGCTCGATGAGATCATTCGAGATGTTGCTAACTCGCTACACGAAAAATGACCCGCCCGTCCTCAAACCCCCGCCAAAATTCTTTGGCGGGGGTTCTTTTTGTGACCTTACCTGTCACACCAGAGTTGTATACTGGAGTCAGTTGATCATTCCAGCAGCGCTCGCCAATCAGTCAGAGCGTCCTGCACCTTGGAACCCATTTTGATACCTGTCGCGCTGCGCGCGACAGGTATCCCCCGCTCCCAAAAGGTCAGGCCTGGTGAACGCGGCAACGCCAAATTCACCACATCCAACGGCCTTGCGGTCGAGAGGATACCGGGACGGGAAAAGGCGATCTCTGGTCGGTCCCCGGACAGATTCGAATCGCCCGCACCCCGGCTCTCAATCTCGACCCCGCCGGCGGATCGTTCACCCGCCTTTTGGGATCGAAAAATATCAGAGAGAAGCTCTGTTTATCAATAAAGAGGAGGCAAGATGGAATTCAGGCGAGAGGTTGTTCAAATCTGGGAATACGAACGAGGTCTGTTGTATGAAAAGGGGCGCTTTCAGCGTGTGCTGGAACCAGGACGCTACGAGTTCTGGTCGTGGCAGCATCGGCACATCCACAAAGTCGATATGCGCGAAACCAGCCAGACGGTACAGGGTCAAGAGGCGCTGACCAGCGACAAAATCGGCGTGCGGGTGACGCTGATCGCACAGTACAGGGTGGTCGATCCGGTAGCCGCAACACACAAGGTCGAGAGCTATGCCAACCAGCTTTACCAGGATTTGCAGCTCACTTTGCGCGAACAGATCACCGGGCGTTCGGTCGAGGAACTGTTGAGCGACCGTGAAGCGCTGTCGACCCAACTGCAAAAAGACGTGACCCCGCGCGCCCAAGTGTATGGAGTTGCCGTCAGTCGCGTTGGCGTCAAAGATGTGATGTTGCCGGGAGCCGTGCGCCGCGTCTTTTTGCAAGAGGTTGAAGCCGACCGTCGTGGCCGCGCAGAACTCATCGCTGCCCGCCACGAAACCGCCGCTGCGCGGGCCAAAGCGAACACGGCCAAACTATTGCATGACCATCCCAACGCAATGCGACTGCAAGAGTTGGAAACATTGGCCTCGCTGGCCTCCAAATCGGGCAATGTGCTGGTCATTCCCGGACTGGATTTACTGCTGGCAAAGAACAGTTGACCACAGGAGGTCGCACATGCCCATCCATCTTGAATTGATCCAAAATTTTTTCACTGCACCGGCCGCGCCGGCCGCGCCAGGTTCACTCAATCTGGCGCGGCTGCTCAAGATCAAAGCTGGAGAACTGGCGAATGTGCGTATGGGGAACAGGTATTATTATCGACATTTCGCGATCCCCAAGAGCGACGGGCGCGAGCGGCATATTGTGGCTCCGTCGCCGGCGCTCAAAGAACTGCAACAACGTCTCTTGCGCCGCTACCTGGCCCATTTGCCCGTTCATCCAGCGGCGACGGCGTTTATGCCCGGCGCGTCGATCTTGCGCAACGCACAGCGCCACGCCGGACGGGCGCTCGTCGCCACCGTCGATCTGACCGACTTTTTTGGATCGACCACATCGCGCCGCGTGCGCGCCTTTTTCGTCCACAAAGGCTGGCGCGGCGAAGCGCTGGCGACGTTGATGCGCCTGTGCGTCTATCGCAATGGACTGCCGCAAGGCGCTCCGACCAGCCCCTGCTTGAGCAACCTGGTCAACACCGACCTAGACGCCGCACTCGATGAACTGGCGCGTCAGTCTGGCGCGTCTTATACTCGCTATGGCGACGATCTGACGTTTTCCTGGGCCGCCACGTCAATACCGACCTATTTCCGGGCGGCGGTCACGCGCGAGTTATTATTGGCGGGCTATCAAATCCAGACGCGCAAAGATTGGCGTGTAACCAGAGCCAGCGATGCACCGGTCGTAACCGGGTTGGTTTTGGACCGCCGCGGCCGGATCAAGCCGTCCCAGCGCATCCGCAACCGCGCGCGCCGACTATGTTGGCAGGCCTGGTGGCAGCGACTGCTAGGGCGCGATGATGCGGCAATCAGCGAGCAGCTACGCGGCTACTGGGGTTTTTTCAAAATGTTCGAGCCTTGACCCCATCTTGCGTTCCTATACAGAAGCGTGGGAACGAGTCGCCAACGCTTGCCCGAACCGCGCCAGACGGTTATAATTCCGGTTATGTCTCGCCTCCGTTCTGCCAGACAAATGAAAATCAGCCGCGCCGGGCAAACACAAGGGCTTTTCGTCCTGATTTTGCTGCTCGCTTTGGCCCTGCGCGTGATCTATTTCACCCATGACCGCTTTCACGCCGACGAAGCGCTGTATGCCGGCTGGGCGCTGCGCATCCTCGACGATGACCCATTGTTGCTGAACCAACCGGTCGACAAGCCGCCCCTGTTCTTGTACGCTCTGGCCGGCGCGTTCAAGCTCTTTGGCCCCAACCAGGTCGCCGCGCGGTGGATCAATCTGGCGTGCAGCATGATCGGCATTGCGCTGGTTTATCATTTGTCAGACACGCCGCCCCTTTTCCCCCCCCCCACAAGTGGGAAGGACAAAAGGGGGATATGGGCGGCGCTGTTCCTCGCCTGCTCGCCGTTCGACATCCTCTTTGCGCGCACGGCGTTCACCGACTCGCTGCTGGTGATGTGGTGGCTGGCCGCGCTGGTCGCCGCCGCGCGCGGGCGATGGTCCTGGGCCGGACTGTTGAGCGGCCTGGCTTTTGCCGCCAAGCAACACGCGGTGATGCTGATTCCCCTGGTGTGGATCATTGGCATTCAACACGCTCCCCAACCACGGCTGCGCTTTGCGATTCGCTCATTTGTCGCTTTTGGAGTTGGGTTTCTCATCCCCTGGGGGCTGGTCACGTGGTGGGACGCGGCGCGCTGGGCCATTCGCCCCGGCTACTGGGATCAAAGTTTCCTCAGCTACGGCGGGCTGCGTTGGGCCGCCATAGCCGATTGGCCGCAACGGTTGGTCGAGTGGCTGGGCTGGGCGCGCTACCTCACCGGTGGATGGGGCCTGGGGCTGCTTTTCGTCGCCGGGACGGTGGGACTCGCGGCCGGCCAGGAGAAAAGTCGGCGGAGCGCGGCGGCGTGGGTGTTTTTTATTTTAGGATACATTATCATTCATATCATATTGAATTTTAGCATCTGGGATCGCTACCTGCTACCGCTGGCTGCGCCGGTTGCCTTGCTGGGCGCGCAAGGAATTGCGCAGGTACAGTGTAGAGTCGGCCATCATCGCTACACGAAAAACATCCTGAGCGCGGCGCTTGTCCTGCTCGCCGCGCTCGTCGGCCTGCGCGCTGCGTTCAACGGCTATCCCATCGGCGGGGAGCACTGGGCCTACCAGGGGATCGACGAGATCGCCGCTTATCTCAAAGACAATGCTCGACCCGGCGCGGTGCTCTATCATCACTGGCTGCGCTGGCATTACAGTTATTACCTGCACGGCGTCGATCTCGACCTGCGCTGGTGGCGCGACGGCGCGCACCTGCGCCGCGAAGCGTGCCGCACCGCCCCCACCCGTGAGCAATACATTGTGCTCCCCGATTGGCGCCCGCTCGACCCGGCAATCGCCGGCGTGCGCTTTGAACCAATCCTTCAGAGCGAACGGCTGACGCTTTACCGCGTTGTATGTCCCCGTTCGCGGCGGCCTAAAGAGCCGCCGCT
>CAYZYE010000029.1:0-26419 GCA_964481205.1 uncultured Anaerolineae bacterium
GGCTCACCCAACGCGGTTTCAACCGCTGGATTGTAGAATTGAACAGCCCTGAGCCGATCGTTGCCTGGCGTTCTTGGTTAATCTTGTTTTTCAGCCGCCCCTTGGCCCCGGCTATGACCAAAGCGCCATTGCGCGCAAGTTGCA
Source organism: uncultured Anaerolineae bacterium (assembly GCA_964481205.1). Lineage (GTDB taxonomy): Bacteria > Chloroflexota > Anaerolineae > JAFGEY01 > JAFGEY01 > CAYRXM01. The sequence continues at coordinate 145 of CAYZYE010000029.1, forward strand.
AATTATGATATAATGACCCTGACCTGGATAAATCAGAACAGTTAATCGAACGAGGACAAAATGGGAGAAACAAATCCGGTATTCCTGCTAATCGGCTTTGTCGGCGCAATTTTGCTCGCGGTTGGCGCGGTTGTGTTCATTGTGACCTCTTTGGGCGGCGGGAAAACAAAAAAGAGCAAACCAATTCTGGGCAAAACGGCGACGCATTCGGAAGCGCGGCCGTCACCGTCGGCGGCAGGGCAGCCGCTTGCGCCGGACATGCCGGCGCATCCCGGCGAGGTGATGCGAGTGATTCGCGACCGGCAAACCGGCCGCGTTTTGATCCAGGTTGACGGGCAGTTGTACGCCAACATCCGCGAGATCAAAGACGCGCAAACCGGCCGCCGCGTGTTGTGGGCCATCGCCGACTTGCTTCGCTTTACCGGCGGTATGGCCGCCAACCCGCAGGCCTTGCAGCACATTCAAAAACCGCAACCCGCGCCGGTCGAGCCGCCGCCGCAGCGCCCGGCGGGTGAAACACGGCCTGCTCGCCCGGCAACCAAATTTACCCCGCCGCCGGCGGCAAAACGCGCCAGTCCCGAGCCGGCCGGGCCAAAGGGCGGCGTTGGCGAAACGATCACCGGCTTTTTTCAGCGTGGACTCGGCGTCAAACCCACGGCGTCGGCAGCCCCCTCTTTTATCGATCAGATCGAAGCGATCTTGCAAGAACGCATCCAAAACCTCGACGCGCCGCTTGGGTGCGAGGTACACGTTCAAGCCGGAGAAGAAGGCGTGTTAGAGATCCAGGTGGGGGACGATCTGTACGATAGTCCGCCCCAGGTGCCCGATCCAGAAATCCGCGCCTTGATCCAGGCTGCCGTCGCCGAGTGGGAAAACAGTTGATCGGCCAATAAAACAAACAGAAATCGCCGCCGGACCAAATCCGGCGGCGATTTTCGATCTGGTCGACGTCCAGCTAGAACGGAATCTCGTTCTCTTCGACAAAATCGGGTGGCGGCGCTTCGGGACTGTCCGACGCATCGCCGGCCGCGACATCGCCGCGGCCGCCCAAAAACTTGACCACGCGCGCCGTCACCTCAAAGCTGGCGCGCACCACGCCATCGTTGCCGGTCCAGGTGCGCGGATTCATGATGCCGTTTTCAGACGCGCCATTCATCGTCCCCTCGACATAGACCTGGCGTCCCTTGGACAAAAATTGGTTGACCGTTTCGGCCAGCCCGCGCCACGCCGACACGCGCCAAAAGATCGTCTGTTCCCACGTCTTGCCCTGGTACCCCTCTTTCCACCCGGCGGGGCATTCGGGGGTCGTCGATTTGGAAATCTTGTTCGAGGTGGCAACCGTGAAATTGGTCACAGCCGTGCCGCCCGACGTGTACCGCATTTCCGGGTCACGAACCAGATTGCCGATCAAAACCACTTTGTGATACATGAACCACACCCTCCCTTCAATGATCGCTGTCCCACGCGAGATGGGACACATACCTGTCTTAAATCACCTAATTCATCTTACTGCAAAACAAACAGATTGTCAAACTTTTAGACCCAGCACACGGTAACGAGTTCGGCTTTGCCTTTGAGCCTCATCGGGGCAAGCGCTTGAGCGTGAATAGAGGGTTGAACTGTACACCGACTATAAATTCAACCTGGTCAAAATCAACGTCCTGCGTTTATCAAAACCGCGCTGAAGCAACGCCTCGATCACGCGAAACTCGCGCAGCGGCAAAGAAACATGCACAGGACGCCTGGCCCCAACGGCCAAACCTCTAGCCGCAAGAATGGACAGTATGTCCTGGGCAACGGCGTCACGAACCCGATCCGGACAATCGGCGCGGGTCCACAACTTGAGGCGATGCGCCCGCGTATTCAAGCCAAATGTCGTATTCAAAATTACGCCCGCGTCCAACTCTGCCCCAGAAAAAGCCCCCCACCGCGTCTCCACCTTGCCGGCGAGCCACGACTCGAGACGGCGGAAAAAAAGCTCCCCTTTGGAAAACACATACTGTCCTCGATGCGGTGGATAAAGCCATTGACGCCCCCGCCCATCCGCGTCCAGCACGAGACGGTACAACCGGTCGCTCTCTTGAAGCGTCAACGGTCGCAAACAAACCGGCGCAGCGTCGCGCCTGGGAACAAGGCGCGTCAAAGCCAGATCGGTCGTGCGATCGACCTCGACAAAGCCCAGGCTTTGGTAAAGATGACGCGCCGGCATATTGTCGTCCCGAACGTAGAGATAAGCGACGCTGCCACCGCGATACAAGACCATCTCGATGGCCGCCTCGACCAGCTTGCGGGCAATGCCCTGCCGGCGATAGCTGCTGTGTACGGCCACATTGCTGATCTGCCAACGACGCGGGTGTCCCGTTGGACGATTGACGGTCACATTGCCCACGATTTTACCGTCCTGGACCCACACCAGACCGGTAAAAATATCCGTCTCTTCTGTCTGCGCGCCGGTGATGAACAGATTGAGCGGCCCCAACATGCCGAGAAAGCGAATCTCGCGCAGCACACGCTCGCCCTCGCCGGAAAGCTCTGCCCCAAAAGCATCCTCGATCAAATCGGCCAACTGGGGCAAATCACGCGCCGGATTCAGCGGACGCAGCCCTTTTTCTACTCTATCTACAACAGCTTGAAAAACCATATACCGTGCTCACCTTTGTTGCCACAGCAGGGCTGTTCAATTCTACAATCCAGCGGTTGAAACCGCGTTGGGTGAGCCATTGGCTGGTCGTCCCCCTACGGCGACGAGTCCTCACCAGCGGTGGCGTCCACGCAGGTGGGACGCCCGGCCTTGGCCCGCCAGCGGTGACTTTAGTCACAAATTAGAATTGAACAGCCCTAGTTGCCACAGAGATTGGTTCAACTTTGCAGATCGAACCAATCCCGGATCAGCCGGCTCTATTGCCGTTCTTGCAGCTCGTCCAACGCGGCCAGCAGCGCAGCAATGTCCTGTTCATTGACAAAACAGGGCGTCGAAACGCGAAGGGCGTTATAATGAGGCACCACCCGCACGTGAATCTGCGCATTCTCTCTGAGCCAAACGCTGACCTCGCCGGCCGGCCGATCAGCGACGGAAAAAGCCGTCAATCCCGACGATTCGTCAAAAGAGAGCGGCGTCAGCAGCCGCAACCAAGGACGCTCGCGGATCCCCGCCTTGAGCGCATCGCTCATTCGCGCCACGTGGCGTTCAATATTCTCCCAGCCCAGACCTTCGAGCCAGGCCAGGCTGGCCCCCAGCCCGGCATAGAGCGCGTGCGCCCGCGTGCCAAACTCGAACCGCCGGGCGATCGGCCACAGATCGGCCTGCCCGGTCTCCACATCGGCGCGCTCTAGCGAACCGGCGCCCACATGCGCGGGACACAATTCAGTCATCCGGTCGGAACGTGCGTAAAAAATCCCCGTGCCCTTGGGGCCGCAAAGCCACTTGTGCCCGTTGGAGGTGAAAAAATCGCAGCCCAGTTCGCCCACGTCGATGGGCAGCACGCCAAGCGACTGAGCGCCGTCCACCAGACTCAAAATGCCCCGTTGCGCGGCCCAATCACAGATCGCCTTGGCCGGCAGGCGCGCGCCCGTCTCGCAAGTAACGTGGCTAAAAGCGACGAGCCGCGTGCGCGGCGAGAGAACGGCCTCGCAGCGCGCGCGCATCACCTGCGGGTCAGGCGACACGCCAACCCGGCGGATACGTATCCCCCGGCATCGATGCAAATGCAGCAGCGGATGAATGATCGACTCGTGTTCCTGATCGGTGGTCACAACCTCGTCGCCCGGCGCCCATTGCAAGCCGGAAAGAACCAGGTTGACACCGTCGGTGGCGTTGCCGGTAAACGCAATACAATCCGCATCGCATTTGAGCAGCCGGCCGATCCGGGCGCGAGCGTCCTGTATCTCGCGGCGCAGCCGTCCGGGGTGAGCAACGCCGGCGCGCTCGAACGCACTCGTCATCTCGATGAAACGCCGCAGCGCGGGTTCGGGCATAATGCCATAGGTGCCGACGTTGAGATAGACAACTTGATCGAGGATTGGAAAAGCCCGGCGCACAGTCTGATGGCGGGCCAGTGTGGGTTGTTCACTCATCGAACGCCCTCCTCATCGACCAAGACAGGCGACGTTCGCGCCAGCGCAACGCGAATTTCCCGGCACAGCCCTTCAACGAGCGCATCCCTGGCCTCGACGTCACCGCTGCTGTTTGGAATGAGCAAATCGGCATAGCGGCTGGTTCCAAGTATATATTTGTTGTACATTGGTAAAACACACTCTTGATTATAGTGCAAAATATTGTCCTCATCGCCGCCATAATGCGCCGCCAAATTACGTCTGGTTCGCCGTTCCAACATCTCTTGAACATCGATCGTCACAAAACACTTGATGTCCATCATCTCGCGCATCTCTTGTCGATACAAAGCAAAATGCCCCTCCAGAATAACCAAATCGAACCCGGATATGTTTTGGCAAAAGTCGATCATCCGGTCGAAATCCAGAGAATCAGGTCTGTTGAAATTCGGCTGCTCCCGGCCCAAATAGTGAGAATAGTACCTGGGCAATTCGTCCACCGGGAAAAAAAAGCGATCCAGACAGATACGTTCGATCTCGAGATGGCTTAACCGACTTGCCACTGCCTTGGCGATGGTCGATTTTCCACTCCCGCTTCCCCCGCTCAGACCCAACACAATTTGACTGCCTTGGGCCTTTGCGCCCAAAAGGCGTTGAATTTTACTTTTCGCACCCGGCTCCATCGCCTCTAGAACCCCCATTTAACCTCCTTGATGAAAACATTGATCAATCCAGCCAACGGGCCAACCGGCGCGAGGCCAGGCCAAAAAATACCGCCGTAAACGCCGCCAACACGAGCAGATCGATCGTCGCGCGGCGCAAATCACCGCCGCTCATCGCCACACGCAACGCCTCGACGGCATAGGTCAGCGGCAGCGCCCGCGCAACGACCTGCAACCACAATGGCAGCGACGCCACGGGCACAAACACGCCGCCCAAAAACATCATTGGAAAACGAAAAGCGTTAGCCAACGTCTGAGCCTCGAACACTTCTTGAACCGACACCGAGATCAACACACCCAGCGCCGAAAACGCCGCCGCTGCCAGGACGAGCGTCAGCAGCAGCAACGCCCAGTTGACACGGAACGCGCCAAAAACCGCCAGCATGACGATCAACACCACAACCGTCGTCGCCAACCCAAACACCATCCCGCCCAACAACTTGGACGCCAACAACGCCGGCAAACGCAGCGGCGCCAAAAGCAGTCGTTCCAGCGCGCCGATGCGCCGCTCAAAAGTGATCACGATCGCCTCCATACTGCTCGTACCGAACAAGAGCGTCAACGCCAACAAGCCGGGCGCCAGCTGACCCAACCGCGCCAGATCGAGCGACGCGCCGTCGCGGATCACAAAAGCGAGCACAAAGGCAAAGGGAAACAAGATGCCCCAACTGATGTTCGGCGGTTTGAAATAGTAGGCGCGCAGGTCCTTGAGCATAATGGCCCAAATACAGCGTAAATCATCGCTTAACATCTTGTTTTGCCTTTCCTCCCTTGGCCCCCGATGGCCTGTCCGCAAGCATCACCTCGGCGCTCAAACCGGTCAACTGCACAAAAGCGTCCTGCAAAGTCGGGCGGACGCTGTTGACGGCCAGCACCTGCCGTCCCTCGGCTTCGGCTTGAGCCAGAGCGCGGCGCACCACGTCGGCAACGTCCTCGCCGACCACGCGCCGCGTTTCCGCGCCGCCATATTCGGTCGCCAGCGTCAGTTCGACCGCCGTGCTGCCCTGCACCTGGGATTTCAATCCATCGACGGTGTCCAGGGTGACGATCCGCCCGCGCACGATCAGGGCAATGTGATCGCACAACCGCTCCGCCTCTTCCAAATAGTGCGTCGTCAAAAACACGGTCACGCCCTGCTCGCGCAGCCCGGCGATGGTCTGGCGCAGGCCGTGCGCACTGACCACATCCAACGCCGTCGTCGGCTCATCCAAAAAGACGATCTCGGGCCGGTGCGCCAACGCCGCGGCGACGGTCAGCGCCCGCTTCATCCCTCGCGACAGACGCGCAAAGAGTACATTGCGCTTGCCGGTCAGCCGAAAACGCTCCAGCAGTTCGTCGGCGCGCCGGGCGCGTTCGTGACGTGGAACGCCGTAAAGCTGCATTGAAAAGATTAAATTATCAAAGGCCGTCAACTCGCCATAGAGATTGGACGCTTCGGGGGCGACCCCGATCCGCTTTTTGATCCGTGGCAGATCGCGAACCAGGTCCAGACCCAGCACGCTGGCCCGCCCCGCCGTCGGGCGAGTCAAACCGGTCAGCATGCGGATCGTCGTCGTTTTGCCCGCGCCATTTGGGCCGAGAAAGCCAAAAACCTCGCCGCGCCGCACCTCAAAGGTCGCGCCATCGACGGCCAACACACCCTGCGCCTCCGAGCCGTAACGCTTGCTCAACCCAAGCACCTCGATCGCCGTATGGGCATCATTCATCGCCGTCTTGCTCCCGTCCCGACCACTGTACCCCATCGAGCCACGGATCGCCGGTGGCTTGCAGCCATTGCCTTAACTCGTGGCGCAGATCGGTCGCCAATTGGCGCGCCAACACCGGTTGGCTGTCAAAGATGTTTTGCAACTGATAAGGGTCGTTTACGTTGTCATAAAGTACGAATTCTGGCGGGCGGGCGGCCGCGCGCGTCACGACATAGGTGTATTGGTGAGTGCGCACGCCGCGCCGACCCAGCGCCGGTTGGGCGCAACTCGTCCACAAGTAAAGCTGCGACCTGGGACGCGCCATCCTCTGGCCGGTAAAGAGGCGCGCATAGCTGCGCCCCTCGGTGGCGGGCGGGATTGCGTCTCCCAGGCCCATCAGCTCGAGCAGCGTCGGGGCCAGGTCGGGCGCGGACCAAAGCAGGTCATCCTGGCGTGGGGCGATCTGGCCGGGCCAGCGGACGATCAAGGGCACGCGCATCGACTCTTCGTAGGGGTTGTTTTTCGAGATACGGTCATGGATGCCGAGGCAGTTGCCGTGGTCGGAGGTAAAAACGACGATCGTGTTCTCGTCCAATCCTTGCGCATGCAGCGCATCGACGATACGGCCAAATTGCTCGTCCACGCCGCTGATCATGGCATAATAGTGGCGGATATGAGCGCGGTAATAGTCGCCCCACCGCGTACCCGCCGGAGGAATGTTGGGACGACGACAAAGGGCCTCGGTATCGAGATCGCGGTAAGCCTCGACGTAGCGTTCGGGGACCAGGTCATAGGGCATATGCGGCGGGTTCATCGCCACCACCAGGGCAAAAGGCTTGTCGGGGTCGCGATAGGCATGGCCCTCGTTGCGCAAATAGGCCACCGCGCGATCGGCTTCGTGCTCTGGCCCCCATTGATCGACATAGCGAAATTCCTCCCGCGCCGCGCCGGTGCGCCAATACATCGGTCGGGTATGTCGATCATAGGTGCCATAAGCATACCAATAATCAAAACCGTGGCGCCGGTGCGGCGGACACCACTCGTTCCACTTGACCGCGCCGCGATTGTTGCTACAGTCGATGTATGGTTCATGTGGCGCATCCAGGTGCCACTTGCCGATATAGCCCAGGCTGTAGCCGTGCGCCCGGAGCACGTCCGACCAGCAGGCGGCGTCGGCGGGCAGTTCAACGCCATAGGGGGCCGAGTTGCTGGTACAGTTTTCGATGACGCGGTTCGAGTGGGCGTACAGGCCGCTCATCATCATCGCCCGGCACGGACTGCACACCGGATAATTGGCCACGGCGTGGGGCAAAACCAGACCCTGGGCGGCAAAGCGATCGAGGTTGGGGGTGCGCACCGGCTCCTGCCCCACAAAGCCCATCGCCTGACCGCGCATCTGGTCGGGAAAGACGAGCACGAGGTTGGGTGGGGTCATTTCAGTCCTCCTGGATTGGCCGAGGCCGCTTGCAGCCACCGTTTGAGCGTCGCCGCGTCTTGCAAAAAGGCCTCCGGGTCGTCGTCGCGCACAAACTCGATCAACACATCGTGGTCGCGCCCGCTGCGGGCGACGATCTCGAGCCGGCGCCGCCACAACGCTTCGCCGTCGGCCAGAGGCAGGCGCGTTCCGTCCTCGCTCCAACTAAAGACGTGTAAATGGGCTAACCAGGGAAGCACGGCGTTCAATCCTTCCAGGCGATAGGCCTCGTCGACGTGGCGCATTGGCTGCCAGTAGGTGGCAACATTGGGGTGATCGACCTCTTGCAGCAGGCGCAGCGCCGACTCGTTGCTGTCGGTGAGGGTGCGGGCGTGGAATTCATAGGCAATGACGATGCCGGCCTGTTGGGCCAAATCGGCGATGTAGCGCGACTCGCGCACGATCTGGCGGCGAGTGGCCGGGGCAGTCTGCGCCGAGCCGAGGTTGCCGGCCCACACGCGCACAACCGGCGCGCCCAGAGCGATGGCGGTGTCGAGCACGGCGTCAAAGGGCGAAGCGTCGGTGTCGGGATGATCGAGGTGGTAATAAGAGCCATAAGAAACGACACGCAGCCCGGCGTCGAGTGTCCGGCGGCGCACCTCTTTGGCCCGCACCACGTCGCCATGGGGCACGTGAATGTCGCCGCCCCACTCGATCCCTTCCAGCCCGGCCTGGACGACGAGATCGATGATTTGCTGCGGCGACAGTTGGCGACAAGTAATTGAGACCAGACCATTGTGGAACATTGTATCCTCCGTGGATGATTGGCCGTTATCAGTTAACCAGATGGCTGCTGAAAACACAAGATTAACCAGAAACGCCGAACCCATCTTTTGATTTGTGAATATCTATGGCGCAACTGGCGCGTGATGCAGCCGCCGCGCCGCGACAAAAGCCAGACCATGCTCGGTCAGCGCCCGCGCCGTGGCATTCACCGCGTCATGCCGGTCCAAATAATTGCGCAGCAAGTGAGGCATATCCCCTGCCGCCTCGATCTCGGCCTTGTCCCGAAAATAATCCAAAATGTCCGAGGGGTGCGCGCGCGTGCAATCAATGACCGGGTCGCCGCCCTCGTGCTTGGCCGAAATGTTGTGTACCCGGCCGGCGATCGCGATCAGCTCGTCGCGGCGGTTGTAAGGCTGGCGAACGATGTGCTTGAACGTCTCGGTGATGTGATGCTCAAAGCGCACCACCTCTTCAAAGCCAAGCTGCCGCCGCACCTCGGCGGTGATCTCGATGGTCTCGTTATTCACCGAATTGGACCAGTTGAACCCGATCAACGGCGACGTACCATCCTCACGGGCAAAAAGCTTGGCCCCAATCAACGTCCACAGCGCGGCATAAGGATTGTCATTGCCCATAAAGACCGATATTTTGAACTCGTTATCGATCCCCAGCTTGTACAACAGGTATCCAACCAGCACCGTGCCCGGATTGACATTGAGCACCTGCTTGATCCCATAGGTCGTATAATAATGCAAAAACTCGTCCAGCCATTTGAGCGCGTACTCGTTCGGCTGGCCGATGCCGCCAAAATAGCCGGTGATCGTCGCCGGGCCGTCCAGGTGAACGTTAGAACCGTCGCTCCCCTTGGTATCGAGCGTCTCCACATAACTGGCCCCAATGATCTGCATCGCTGCGGCCACGGCCAAAATATCGCCGTCGGCGACCTGCTCTTTCATCTTGCGCACGCGGATGTACCGCCCGGCCATCAACTCGCCCTTGTCGATGGACTGTCTGGCCTCGGCGATCAGGAAAGGAAAATACTGTAGCGCGCTGAGTTCGAGCGTCACCGCCAGGCCGTCGACAAAAGCCATCTCGCCAGCGCGATCGCCAAGCACCTTGCGCCGATAGTCGGCCTCAGAGATGAACGCGCCTCGATCCCGCTGCGCGATCAACCATTCCAGGTCGGTCACATACGGCGAATCGATCGCCCGCAAACGCGCGATCAGACGCTCCAACTTGCGCGCCTCGGCGGCCTGACGATTGATCTCTTGCGGCGTACCATATTTCTCGACCACGCGGAGAAAATCCTGAATGACCCGGCTGTTCGGATCGAGCAGCAAGGCATTGATCTCGGCCAAATGCGCTGGCGAGATCGCCAACCGTTCTTGTAATTTGTTCATCATTGAACATCCTCCTTTTACAATTTGATGGCTCAACGCCGGATACAAACCGTCCGTTTCGCCGGTCATCACCTCACATACTCGACCATAATCCCCAGCGCCTTGAGCAGCGCGGCGCGCCACACCGCCTCGTCCTCCAGGGGCAGATGAATCTCGCGCCGCTGGACGCGGACGCGCCCGCCCAACGCCCGCTGCAAACCGATTCGATCCGCCTGCTCTAGCGCCGGGCAGCGAATCAGCAGCGCGTCATACCCGGCGACGATGGCGTCCACACGCGCGCGCATCGCCAGCGATTTGACCTCCAGCTGGTACAACAAATTCTGCGCCGGTTCGGGCAGCGGACCAAAGCGATCCGCCAACTCGCCGCGCACCGTCTCGATCTCGGCAATCTCGGTCAGCCCGGCCAGACGGCGATACAATTGCAGACGCAGCGTCTCATCGGCGACATAATCGACCGGCAGGGCGGCCTCGACCGGCAGCGAAATCTGCACCTTGCGTTCCAGCGGCAAAACGGCGGCCGGTTGTTCGCTGGTGAGCAAACGCGGCGACTCGCCCTTTAACTCGTTGACCGCCTGCGCCAGCAAACGGCAGTACAGATCGAAACCCACGGCGGCAATGTGCCCATGCTGCTGCGTGCCGAGCAGCTCGCCCGCGCCGCGAATTTCCAGGTCGCGCATCGCAATCGTAAACCCCGCGCCCAAATCACTCGCTTCGAGCATCGCCTGCAAGCGCTGGCGGCCGGCCTCGGTCATCTGCGCCGCGCGGTTGTACAAAAAATAAGCAAAAGCGCGATTCGCGCCGCGCCCCACGCGCCCGCGCAGCTGGTACATCTGCGCCAGCCCAAAACGGTCGGCGCGATTGACAATGATCGTGTTGGCGTTGGGAATGTCGAGACCGCTCTCAATGATCGTCGTACACACCAACACATCAATGTTCCCCTCGGAAAAATCGAGCATGACGCGCTCCAACTCGCGCTCCGGCATCTGACCGTGCCCAACGGCATAAATCGCTTCGGGGGCCAACTGCTCCAAACGCTGCCGGATCGCCTCGATCCCGCGCACCCGGTTGTGAACGAAAAAGACCTGCCCGCCGCGATCCAATTCACGTAGAATGGCTTTGCGGATCAACATCTCGTCGTACTCGCCGACATGGGTCTTGATCGGCAGGCGCTCTTCCGGCGGCGTGTCGATGGTGCTCATATCCCGCGCCCCGGCGAGAGCCATATACATTGTGCGCGGGATCGGCGTCGCCGTCATGGTCAGCACATCGACCTCGGTGCGCATTTTCTTGAGACGCTCCTTGTGAGTCACGCCAAAACGCTGCTCCTCATCGATCACCAGCAATCCCAAGTCCTTAAACTCGATGTCTTTTGAAAGTAGACGATGCGTTCCGATCACAATATCGACACTGCCTGCGGCCATGCCCCGCACCACATCGCGCTGCTCTTTGGCCGTGCGAAAACGCGACAGCATCTCGACGCGCACCGGAAAAGGTGCCAGCCGTCGTTTGAACGTCGTCCAATGCTGTTGAGCCAAAACCGTCGTCGGCACCAACACGGCCACCTGCTTGCCATCCATCACCGCCTTGAAAGCCGCGCGCAAGGCCACTTCGGTTTTACCATAACCCACGTCGCCGCAAATGAGTCGATCCATAGGCCGCGCCTTTTCCATATCGGCTTTGACATCGGCAATGGCCCGCATTTGATCCTCCGTCTCAATGTACGGAAAAGCCGCCTCCAACTCGTGCTGCCACTCGGCGTCCGGGGCAAAAGCGTGACCCGGCACCACCAGCCGCGAGGAATAAAGCGCCAACAGTTCCCTGGCGACATCGAGCGCGGCTTTTTTGGCGCGCGCTTTGACCCGCGCCCAATTCGTCGTCCCCAACCGGTGCAAAACCGGCGGGCGGTCCGACGAACCGACATAGCGGCTGATCCGATCGGCGTGATGCACGGGTACGTAAACGCTGTCCCCGCCGGCGTAATCGACGCGCAAATACTCGTGCGCCGCGCCGCCGCCAATCGCAGCCTTGATCAACCCTTGAAACACACCCACCCCGTGATCGACATGGACGACATAATCGCCGGCATCGAGATCGGCGAAAAAAAGCTCCGGGCGTCTCGGTTTGCGCCGGCGACGACGTGGGCGCGGTTTGCTCCAGCCAAAGATCTCGGCGTCGGTAAACAGATAAAACAAAGGCGCCTGATCCGAGCGGCGCAGCACCCACCCCTGCTCCAACGTGCCCTGGACAAGCGTCAACGTGCGCCGCTCCGGCAGCCGCTCGATCTCGTCGACCGGACGCGCTGCCCCGTCCTGATCGCGCCACAACTCGGCAAGCCGCTGCGCCTGCCGCGTCACCGCCACCAACGTATACCCCGAACGGCGCATCTCGCGCCAGGCCTCGATCACCTTGCGCAGCTGCCCGCCATAACGCGGCCCCGGCGAAAAATGGGCTTTGAGCGGCGCATCGGCGGCAAGCGACCCCGGCGCGCCGACCTCTTGCCCCTCCTCCGCCCAGTCGATCTTTTGATCATAGCCCAACACCAACGGCCGGCGATCCCAGATCGCCTCTTGCAAGACGTCCCAGGTCATATATGGCACGCGCAAATCGGTCGCCAACTCGCCGCCGCTTTGCAGCGAACGCGCGCGTTCGAGGGCATGCGCCTCTTGATCGGCCATCGTCCGGCGCAAATCGACCTGATCGTCGACAACGATCAGGCTGTCACCGGGCGCAAAGTCAAACAATGTGTTGAAATGAGAATAAAGATACGGGATGTAAAATTCGATCCCCCGGAACCAGCGATCCTCGCGCAGCGCGGCGAGGTCGGCGTTGAACTCGGCGCTGGCGGGGCCGTGCAACGCCGACACATCCAGCCGGGCCACCTGGCCGGCCGCCAGATGGCCGAACTTGGGCAACGCCTCGGTCGCCGGGACAATGGCATATTCGTCGACGCGGCGCAGCGATCGCTGCGTGGCCGGATCGAAAACGCGCAGGCTGTCCACCTCGTTGCCAAACAGCTCGATGCGAACGGGATGCGCTTCCGCAGGTGAAAAAAGGTCAATCATCCCGCCGCGCCGGCTCACGGTGCCCTGGTCTTGGACCACGCCAACCATTTCGTAGCCGAGTTCAATCCACGAGGTCAACAAGCGGGTCAAATTGAGCTGCTGCCCGGTGCGCAGAATCCGCACACCCAGGGTAAACTCGCGGCGCGGCAACGTGGGCTGCATCAACGCCCGCGCCGAAGCGACGATGATCGGGGCGCAAGACTCGCCCTGACGCCACCGAGTCAACGCGGTCAACACGCGCAGCCGCTCCTGCACCGTCTCCGCCGCCCAGGGAATCCGTTCATACGGCAACGCTTCCGGCTCGGCGAAACGCAGCACGCGCTCCGGCGCAGGCAGCCATTGCCGCAGCTGCTCGATCGTCCCATTGATCTGTTCGGGACGGGCCATCACCAGAACAATCGGTCGCCGGAGGTCTTGGGCCAGAGCGGCCACCAGAGCGGAGCGCGCCGCCGGCAGCAACGACAAGCTGCCGTCCACCTCACCGCGCTCAATGTCGCGCAGCAGGTCTCGATAAGCGGGCAGGTCTTGAATTAGAGAGAGCAACCCGCGCAGATTCATCAACACACCCCTCTACAAAAAGCGTTCCAACTCGTCTATCCGGCGCAGCAACGCATCCAAATCGGCCTTTTTTGGATCATCGGGCAATGCGGCAATGTCGGCGCACACGGCCTCCACCCTGGTCATCGCATCGGCCTCGCCAAACAGCGACGCCAAACGCGCCTCGACCATCTTGATCCGAATCTGCAACGCGCCGTCCACCGCCGGCCCGGCCGGCGAAAGGGTCTCCAGCACGTCGTTGAGCTGCCTTAAATCGGCGGCGCGCAGCGCGTCCCACCCCTCCACCTGCGCCAGTTGGCTCAACGCATCCTGAACGCGCATCCTGGCCTCGGCGTCGTCGGCGCTCAAGCTGTAAAAAACGCCCCACGCCAACTCGAGGCGCAGCGGGATGTCTCGCCCCTTGACCGCCTTGTTGAGCTGCCCCAGCACGTGCCTGGCCTCGCCATGTTCCAGCGCGCCGCAATAAGCCAGACCAACGCCAACGTTCACATCGAACAACACGCCCTCTCGCCGCGCCTTGGGCCAACCCGACGTCAATTTTTCGACCTGGGCATAGGTCTCTAGCGCATCCTGATAATCGCCGGACAGGCGCTGCCAGTCTCCCCAGGCGATCAATGGTTCCGGCTGCGCCGGAGCGAGGGCAATGGCCTGCTCGATGTCGTGCTGCGCCGGCGATCTAGAAGCCGGTCGCCGTATGCTGGACAGCGCCCTGGCGCGCGCGCGCGCCAGATACACGCCGGCCGTTTCGCAGCCCAGGGGATCGATCAAAAAATCGTAATCGGCAATCGCCGCCTCGAGGTCGCCCAGACGCTCGTACAGCGCCCCCCGCTGCCGGTAACTCGACGCGCGCGCGGGGTTTTGAGCAATGGCCTGCGTAAAACACGCCACCGCCTTGCGAATCTCGCCGCGATCGCGAATCAACTGCCCCCACCGCTCGTAAATCTCGTCCTCGTATGCCTGTCCCCGGTGCAGCGGCGCCGAGGTGTAATCGACATCCTGCGCGGCGATGCGCACCTCGCCAGGTTGCAGCGCCATCTCTAAAAAGCGTTCCTCCTGCTTGGAGCCGGGACTGTCCAGGTGATAATACAACGCCTGGGTCAAAAACAACATCGAACTGCGCGGCGTCAAACTCTGCGCTATGGCAATATGCGCAGAGGCCCGGTCAAGCAGATCGGATTTTTGCGCCTCCTTGTCTCTAGTCGCCGCCTGCGCGATCAAGGCCTGCGCCAGCAGCAATTTGGCCGTCGATTTGACAAAGGCCGGCGTCTGCGGCGTACACAACCTGTCCATATCGTCTGCCAGAGCGACAACCTCTTGAGGCTGCTGCTGCTCCAAACAAGCGCGCGCCAGCCAGTTGACGATCTCTAGTTCGCCGGCGTTGTGATTGCGCGCCTCGCGCAAATCCTCGACGGCGCGCGCCAGGTTGCGCTCGATCACCTGATCGTCGAACAAATATGGCTGCTGCGCCAACAGCGCGATCGCGCGCTGCAACCGCGCCTCCCACAGCGACGGCAAGATGTTGAGCGCGTTCTGCAAGTCCCGGAAAGCATCATCGAACGCCTTGTGCCCGCCGGCAAAATGCCCCTGCTTCATCTGCTGCTGCGCGTACAGCGCGCGGGCGCGGCCCAACCGGGTGAGCAAAGTCGGGTCGAAGCGATTGCGTTGCAGCGCCTTTTCGTAATCGACCACCGCCTCGGCGTATTGCCCCATTTTCTCGAATGCGTCCGCGCGGTTGGCGGCGTCAAAAGAACCGGTCGCCTGCATCGCCTTGTAATCGACGAACAAGCGCACCAACTGGGTGTTGGGCAGACGCATCATGGCCGTATAAACGATATCCAGGTCGAGCGACCCCGCATCCGGCGCCTGACCGGCGTCACGCCTGGCGCGCCGATCGATCTGGGCCTGGAGACGCTCCCGCTTGTCGGTATCACGATAAATGACCTCAAACGAGGTAAAAGTTCGAATCCCCTGGCTTTCCAGCACCGCGCGCGCAGCCGAACCCTCAAGGCGGCTGTAAAACACGGCCCGGTCGACCCAATAAAAGATCGCCTGCAAGTCATAGCGCGTTTTCTGCGCCAGCCGCTCGATCTCGACATGCGCCATATCCTCGACCGTTTTCACATTCTCGACGTTGAGCCGCGCCAGACGGATTCGATCAAAACCCAGGCAGGCCTGCAAATCGTCCCCGTGCTCTTGCCCGCCTTTGAACCGCTCGCCGAGCCAGCCGGTCACGATGCGATACAGCGTTTCAAAACCGCGCTCCGGCATCACGCCAAAAACAAACGCCGCCCCGTAAACCAAAACCGCGCCCACGCCGGCGTCCTTGTATTCCGCCGGCAGCACAAAACCGGCCACAAAAGAGACGATCAAGGCCATCAACACGCGCACGGTCAGCGTAATGTGGGTGTCGATGTTGAGATCATCGTCCAGATAACGCCGGAGCGTGGTTTGCAGCATAAACATGTACGCGCCCAAAAAGCCGAAAAAGACCGGGCGAATGTACTTGTCCACGGCCGCCAAATCGAGTCTGCTCAACAAGGGCGAAACCTGATCAGACGCGGCAAACAATGATGACAACGAGGCCGCCGACAAAGCATAACCGACCATCAGCACCAACGTCGGCAAAATCGCCATCGCCAGATGCGACCCCAGCTTCCATTGTTCATCGAGGGTGCGCAAGAAAAAAAAGGACAACTCTTTGGTGCGAATCACCTGCCGGTTGGCCGAGATTTGCCGGCGCACGTGGGTGAGCCAGTAGAAAACCAGGATCACCGGCAAATAAAACACGGTCAAAATAAAACTTGGAACAGCGACCCAAAGCCAATTGAGATTCATCGCTCACCTCCCTGCGGCTCGACCGGCGTCGTAAATTCGATCCGGCCCGTGATGTCCATTGCCAAACTTTGTGCCTGCGGCGACAGCCGCCCCAGATCGTCCAACAGCGCTTTGATGCGCTCCAGGCGGGGGCGAGGACAGATCAACTCGAAACGAAGGCTTTCGACCTGTTCCATCAGCGCGATCCGCCGCCGTGGGGACAGCTCGGCCGTCGACACCCACGCGCGCAAAGGGGCGATCCAGGACATCGCCTCGGCCGATTCGAGCGGCAGCGAAACCCGCACCTGCACAGACGCCGCCGGCGCGCGATCTTGGGCCTGCGCCAACGCCTGCTCGGCGGCGCGGCGCACATCCTGAACCGGATCGGCCATCGCAATGAGCAAGGCGTCGGTCGCTTCGGCATGCCGGATGTGCCCCAACTGCTCGACGGCGACACGCCGCACAATGTCATCGGCTCCGGCGCGATCCGGGTCGGCGATCAGTTCGATCAACATTTTTCGCGCCACCGCCTGCTGCTCGCCCAACAAGCCCAGCGTTTCGACCGCCGCCACGCGCTGCCGTCGATCGGCCGCGCCCAGCGCGCCGCGCAACAGGTCAAGCGTATCCTGACCGGCAACATGCTCGCGCAAAAACTCGCGCAGCCCCGCCAGCGTCTCATCCTGCTCCTCTGCCGCCGCGATGGACTCGGCGTCGGCGGGCGCAGCCAAAATGTCCCAATCATCAGGCATGGTAAACGGAGCCTGCCCCGAACCGGACAGCGGCGATTTCGCCACAAGGGGAGATTCGCCCAAATGCGAGACCTGTTCCTGCACCCATGGCGCGGCCTCGTCGACGGGCAAGGCAGCGGAAACCGGCTCACCCTGCGCCTCCTCCCAGGAAGGCGCGCCCGTTTCCGGCCCCATCAACCCGCCGGCGATGTCGATCTCGGACAGATCCTCGGTCACTACAGGCGGCGACACATCGGCCAAAACCGGCCCGGTCGCCATCTCGCGCACCTGGCTCTGATACAAAACCATACTCAGCCAATCGAATGCGCGCCCACGGTGGCCCTTGCGCCGCAGCCCCCTCGATACCTGCCGCCGCGCGCGCGCAACCGCCGCCGCGACCGACAGGCCGTTCACCAGACTCTCGTAAAACTCGACCGCAAAGCGGGTGGCGCCCCAGACCGTGGTCATACCATAAGGCCCCAACACAATTGGCACGCCGGCCTCTTTTTGCAATTGACGAACCGGGCTTTGCTCCGCGCGGCCCGGCGGCATCGCCGCACCATTGCAGGCGTTGACAAACACCAACACCGGCTGGGCCTGGCGGCACACGCGGACCAATTGGTCGAACGAGACCCCTTGCCGCCGTTCCATCACCAGCATGGGGCCGTCGCCGCTCAACTCGACGTGCCCGCTGATGTGCAAAATGTCGCACCTGGGCACCTGGGCCAACGACGCGGGCGACTGGTAACGAATTTGCCGCGCATAAACCAGGCCGTTGCGCTGAACAGGACCGAGCGCCTGGAAAATGGCGTCCGCTTCCTGCTCGGACGCAAATTCGGGGACACTCGAAGTCAACAAAATCACCTGAATGGGCCGCGCAAAATCACGCATCGGCGCCGACGAGTCGCCCAAACGGCTGAAACGCACATTCGGCATCAACGCCAGGTAATCTGTATCGAACAATAGCTCCCACGGCAGCGCGTTCAGGGCCGGTTCCCGCATGTCCAAAACCAGATGCACATTCAACCCGCTCTCGACGTCGTCACTAACCGAGTCCTGCCAGGGGCGATCGCCGATCAGAAAACGATACAACTCGCTGCCCCGGCTGCGCGCCTCCGCCGCCGTCGCGTAACCCTCCATCGCGTTGCGGGCCAGACGGAGCAGCGCGTCAGTGTCCAAAGCGTCCAACGGCGTCCGGTCGGACGCCGTCGAACCATCTGCCGTATATTCGATGACAAATTCTTGCTCGACGCTTTGCACGACAAATTTGGCGATTTTCTCATCCATCCCCGGCACCTCCTTTGTGCTTTTCCAGACGTAAATCTGCATAACAATACGGTACGTAAACAAGACCGAGCAAGTTTTGCTTTTTGAGCAGCCGCTGCCGAAAATCGTAAACGATCTTGCCGATCGGCTGCCCGGCCAAAAAGCGATCGAGCCAAAACTCGCCAAAGGCGACGCCCATATATTCGTGAATGGGTATCTCGGTGCCAATGACGCCCGCCGCGCCCAGACCGGCAAAGCGATGCACAAAAGACAACAACGTGTCGGGCGCATATTGGGCGGTATGGCAGCCGTTCAAGACCACCAGCGGCGCAGCAGCGACGCCCTCCCTGGGGGTCTCCCACGCCGCCCGCAACTCGTCATCCAGGTGAATGGTCAGCAACGGGTCATCGTCGCGCACCACCAACCACTGGTTGAAATCCGAGTTGCCGCCGTGACAATAAAAGTAAACGGCGGTGGGCGGGCCGGCCGGGGCCTTGAGCGCCGCGAGCAGATCATCAGTCGCCGTGAACGATTTGGCCTCGCCCCGAGACTGCAACAAGGCCGAAATTTGCCGTCGATGCGACGCCGTCCGCTGCAACCCCGTCCCATAGACCAGCGCCAGCTGCGGCCGTCCCTCGGCCTCGAGCCTGGTCGGCGCCGACGTAAACGCACCGGGCGGGCGCAGCGGCTGCTCGATGATGTAGCGAAAACCCCAAAACCCATACGGGCAGATCACATTGTCGTCCTGGGCGTGCGGGCAGCCCGCCCGGCACGGCTCGTCGCGGGCAAACTCGTGGCAGACGACATTGCGCTTTGGGTTGTAGCGCAGCGGACGGTCATACAGCGCCGCCCACGGGACGGTGAGATCGAGGTTCAAGCGCGCGATCTGTACCACCATCGGGGCGGACGTCGATCGGGATCGCTCCACCTCTTGCAAGCGCCGCGCCACCGTTCGCCCGTTTTGCTCGCCAAAGATGCGATAATAAAGCATCTGCCCCAACTCGGCCAAATCCTTGATCCCCCGATCGAAAACGGCCGGCCGAACGGGCGTCAAATCGGGGCGATAGAGATACTGCGCGCCGTCTCCACCCTGCACCGACGCTTTCATCAACAACTCGCGGTAACGGGTGAACGCCTTTTTGAGAAACATCGAATCGGGAGCCAGCGCCGGGCCCATGTCCAACCCACCCGCCTCGCTGATCCCGCCGCGCCAGGCGCGTTCTTGGCGCCCCTCGCCCAGCCAGATGCACACCCGCCGCGTTTCGAGATCGTCGAGGCGCGCCAAATCTGACGACAGCGTGTACTCGCACTGCGACCACCAGCCGTCCACACCATCCTTGGGCATCGGCCCCTCTTGCGGGGCCACATAAGCATACATACGATAAGATTGGATCAAATTATTCTCAAAATACACGCCCAGGCGAAGCCAACACAGCCCGGTCTTGACCGGCGTCGCCACCGCCAGAAACAGATCGCCGGTCGTCTTGGCCGCCGACAGGGACGCGCTTTGCTCTCGCTCGATCAGCAGAAAATCCTCGCTGTCCAGGCGAAAGGTCAACGCCTGCCCCGGCGCAACCACCTCGGTCAAGAGGTCGGCAATATCGACCTGCGCGCCGACGACGTTGGTCTTTTCCGGGTCGGGCAAGCCGACATTGGCCGCGACATAGTACCGCGCGTTGGCCGCAAGCGCCCGCCGGGGTGAGCAAGGACGCTTTTGCCGGTCGGCAAACCAGTGATTGACCACGCGCCGCCCATCTTGGGTCTTGGTTTGGGGCGGATAATCTTGCAGCAAAGCGGCCACGCGATCGCTGCCCCGCCGCACCACCGCTTTGGGGCTGCCGGCCAGCGCCCGCTCGCGCGTCGCCTTGCGCCACACGACCGCCAGCGCCCGCTCGCCATGCGCCAGCAGAACGCCCTGGGAAGAATCTGGCGGCAACGCCTGCCGGATCGCCGCCCAGCCGGCATTGTGTGCCTCGAGCCGCGCCTCGGTGACGTACAAACGAGAAAACACCTTTTCGATCATATAGTCCGGGCCGGGCTTGGGCCGTTTGCCCAAAATCTCGTCGATCAAGTCCCCCACCCGGCAGACGATCCAGCGATCATTTTGGCGATCATTGCTGGCAACAAAAGCCTTGTCGTCGGCCGGCCAGGCGCCAAAATAGGCGGCCAGCGCCGCGACGGTCATCCCATGATCGAGAGAGAGCACGGGATCGAGCGCAAACTCGTCGCGCCAGGCATCCGGCCAGCCCGGCAGATCGAGCGACGAAAACAACGCTTGCAAATGACGCCAGGTCGCCGCGCCCACGATCTCGCCGCTTTCATCCGTCACCGCAATCACCGGCTTTAGCGTCGAGTCGGGTAAAGTGCTCAAAGCCAACAATGGCGTCGTGGCCTCGTACTTGAGCGGCGCTTGAGCCGCCATCCTGGAGCGCAAGAGCGCCGCTTCCAAAACCTGCCATGTCCGCGCCGTGTAACTGCTGCGCAGCCGCTCCAACGTGGTCAACAAGAGCAGTTTTTCACCGTCCCGGACCAACACCGGCGTATCCGGGGGCAAATCCTCGTACCCCTTGTCCCTGGCCTCCAAAAACGAATCTGCGACCGAAAAAGTGGTTATTTGCCCAAGCGGGGTCATCACCTCGCCAAGCGACGTCTCGAGCGTTATCTTGCGCATCCATCCCTCCCTGGCCCGGTCGGGGCCGCGCGCCAATCATCCCTGAGGTCGAACATTGAACCGGTTCATCGCCTCCCGGATGCCCTCCTGGACAAACACCTCGACCGCATCGACCGCCCGCTCGTACACCTCGGCCATCACCTCGCGTTCCTGAGCGCCAAAATCTTGCAGCACATAGTCTTTTGGCTCCATCCGTCCCGGCGGCCGGCCGATGCCCACGCGCAGGCGCGGAAAAGTTTGCGTATTCAGATGCTTGATGATCGAGCGGACGCCATTGTGTCCGCCGGCGCCGCCGCCGGGCCGAAGGCGCGTGGCCCCTTGCGGCAAATCGAGGTCGTCGTAAATGACCAAAATCTGTTCCGGATCGACCCGGTAAAAACGCGCCACCGCCCCAACCGCCTCACCGCTGAGGTTGACGAACGTTTGCGGCTTGACCAAAATGACCTTTTGTCCGGCCACTCGCCCCAACGCCAGTTCAGCCCTGGCCCGTTTCTTGTCGAACGACAACTGCCACCGGGCCGCCAACAAATCCAGGCAATGAAAACCAACATTGTGCCGGTTATGCCGGTAGGCGCGACCGGGGTTGCCCAGCCCAACGATCAGCAGCCACGCCGGCAAGCGCATTGTCTCCATCGCCATCTAGACGATCCCATTTCCCGGCTGCGTCATCGGCAGCCACACCGTAAACGTCGTCCCGACCTCTGGTTGGCTCTCGGCCTGAATGTCGCCATGATGCTGCTCGATGATATTTTTGCAGACATACAGCCCCAGCCCGGTGCCCTCGCCGGCCTTTTTGGTCGTAAAATAAGGCTCGAAAATCTGGCCGAGATGCGCCTCCGGAATTCCACACCCCGTATCGCGCACCGCCACAAACACGCGCGCACGCGCCTCGTCCTGGCCGACCTGCAACGTCAGCCGCCCGCCGCCGGACATGGCTTGCAGCGCATTGACGATCAGGTTGATCAACACCTGCTCCAACTGTCCCGCATCGGCCTGAATCAAAGGCACATCCGGCGCGTACACCTTGTCAACCTGCACATCGTCCAGGCGAAAGCGAATGACATTCAGCACGCGATCGAGCATTTTGGTCAGATTGACCCCTTGCAAAATCTGCGGTTTCTGACGCGAAAAAGTGAGCAGCCCCTTGGCCAGCCGCGCGATCCGCTCACTTTGCTGCACGATCTGGGTCATATCTTGCGCCAACTGTGGATCGATCTCGCTCAAATCGCGCTGCGCAAACTCGGCGTACATTGAAATGGCCGTCAGCGGATTCTTGATCTCGTGCGCAAACTCGGCGGTCAACTGTCCAATCGTCGCCAGCCGCTCAGAGCGAACCAGCTGAGTCTCCAACTGCTCCACCTTGTCCTGAACCGGGCGCTGAAACTCGACCGCGCGCCGCAGTTTGGCCTCCACCGCGATCAACAGATCTTCACGATCGAACGGTTTCGTCAAATAATCATCGGCGCCCAGCCGCCGGCCGCGCCGAATGTCGGTCCGCTGATCCTTGGCCGTCAGGAAAATAAAAGGGATCGCCAGCCATTCGTCGCGCTGCCGCACCTCCTCGTAAAATGCGTACCCATCCATCACCGGCATCATAATATCCGAAATGATCAAATCGGGCGCGCTCTGCTCCATCACCGCCAGCGCCTCTCGACCATTGGCGGCTTGCAGGGTTTGATAATCCTCCAATTCCAGGATGTCACAAATACCCTCGCGAATGGCGGTCATATCTTCGACGATCAAAACGAGTGTCATTTTTCCTCCAAAGACAACAACTCGGACACAATTCCCGTCAACTCGGCGGCCGAAAATGGTTTGCTCAAAAAAGCATCGGCGCCCAACCGCCGGATCTGAAATTCGGTCACGTCACTGCGCCCCGTGAGCACCAGGATGGGCATCTCTTTTGTCGATGGCAAGGCGCTCAACAATGACAAAATCGTCATACCATCCATCCCCGGCAGGTTGAGGTCCAGGATCATCAGATCGGGCGCCGACGCCGACGCCCTGGCAAAACCTTGAGCGCCGTCGGCCACCCACTCGACCTGACACTCGAGTTTGGCTAAAAAGCGAGTCACCAGATTCGAGATCGTCACGTCATCGTCGACGAGCAAAATCTGAGGCTGCGTGACCGTCGATTCCAGCACGGGCAGCAAGACCGTAAACGTGCTGCCCACACCCTCCTGGCTTTGCAACAAGATATGGCCGTCGTACAGCTGGACAATTTGATTGACGATCGACAACCCCAGCCCCGTGCCAGACATACCCGGCTCGCCCAGCGACCCGCGATAGAAACGCTCATAGATATGCGGTTGTTCTTCGGGCATAATGCCGATCCCGGTGTCCGAGACCCACAACACCCCCCACTCTCCGGCCGGAACATCATCGATCAACGGATGATCGCCGGTCGCCCACTGCCCGTCGTGAAAATAGCTGATCCCCACCTGGACACGCCCGCCGGGCAGAGTGTATTGCACGGCATTGCTCAACAAGTTGGTCAAAATTTGAATAAAGTGATCGGCGTTGCCCAAAAACGGCGGCAACCCCAGTGAAAGCGCGGCATCAAGTTTGATATTTTTTCCTTCGGCGCGGGGCAAATGCGCTTCGACCACCCGTTCGACCAATCCGGGCATCGAGATGCGCTCTCGAGACACCTGCGCATATACAGCATCGAGACGCGAAAGATCCAAAACATCCTGAATCAGCCGCTCCAGGCGATCGGCCTCGGTGGTCACGATCTCCAGGTAACGATCCCGCTTTTCCCGGCGACCGTCCTTTAACAATGAAAGATAGAGCTTGATATTCGTCAACGGCGTGCGCAATTCGTGAGAGACACTGGACACAAACTGTGACTTGAGCCGCTCGACCTCTTTGAGCCGCGTGATGTCGCTCAATGCGACCACCGTGCCCACAATTTGGTCGCGCTCGTCCACAATCGCCGAGCGATGCGCCTGCACCGTCATCGCCTCCAGATCATTGTACACCGGGCAATCGGCAATCTCTTTCCAATCGCCTGCCGCGCGCACGCAGGCATTTCCGGTCAACCAACACTTGGGCGCCTCGTCGCCATCACGTCTAACCCCCTGGCAGCACGAGTCTGCCGCGCGCCCCTCCCACTTGACCAGATCGAATTCCACCGTGTCCGGCCTCGAGTCGCCTTCAAAGACCCGGTAAAAAAATCGACAGACATTGACATGCCGGGCCTCTGGCAAAAACGTGTCCAACAGTTCCTGCCTGGACACACCCAACATCATCTCTGCCGCCGGATTCACCAGCGTCACCCGCATCGTCTCATCGACGACGATCAGCCCATCGGCCACACTGTGCAAAATGGCCTCGGTTCGCTGTTTTTCGGCGCGCAAAGCCCGGTTGGCCCGCGACAACTCGCTGCTGATGTTGCGCTGCGTCTGCTCTTTGACCAACAGCTCATTGATCGCCGCCTCTAGTTCGCGCGTGCGCTCGGCAACGGCGGTTTCCAAATCGGCGGTATAGGCCCTGGCCCTTTGGTAAAGACGCGCCGTTTCCCAGGCGATATTGAATTGCGCGGTAAAAGCAGAAATGGCCGAAACATCCGTTTGCGTCAGGTGCGACGCGGCGACAAAAAAAGCCCCCTTGACCTGCTCATCGACCATAAAAGGCGATATCACCACATTGCCAATGCCCAACAAAGAGACAACGCGCGCAGAAACATGCACATAGCGCCTGGGGAACAAGGACTGGAGAAACTCGCCGCCGTTGGCGATCAAAATCGCGCGCTGCGTTCTGACCAGCGTGCGATAATAATCCACGTGGTCGATGGGAAAAGAAATATCTGCCAGCGGCATGCCGAGCAACTTTTCCAACATTTCTAGTTCGCGGGGCGAAAAAGACGCGCCGGTGATATGCAGCCGGTTGTCCTCTTGCTCTCTGACGATGATCAGTTTGAACCCCAGTTTCGACAAATGCTCGATCACCGTCTGGAAAACATCTTGGGGCGTCAGAGCGCGCTGCATATTGACGGCGACATCGCTCAATGTCAGCAGCGTCTTTTCCGCCCGCTTGTGTTCGGTCACATCCCGCACAACGGCGATCCAACGCCCCGTCCCACGTATGCCCGGCGACAACCGGGAGACGCCAATCTCTAGACAACGCTCCTGGCGGTCTTGCTCGAACCAGTGCAGAAAACGGGACAAACGCAAATCGTCGGACGGCGCCAACGCCGGCTCGTCGCCCGATCCGCCAGACTCGAACGTCATCAGCCAATCCCACAACCCGGGAAAAAAATCGTCAACCGAATGCCCGGACATTTGTCCCAACCCGGACAAAGCAGACCCAACCGGGCAAACGCCGTCGCCGGAAATCGACTCCCCGCGCAGCGAAACGGGCAACATTTCGATCAGCGCCGGATTGACCAACCCGATCTGCCCATCCTGGTCGATGACCATCATCCCGTCCGCCGAATCGGTGATCACGCTTTGCAAATAACAACGTGCATCATCGAGTTCTTGCATCATCCTGGCCCGCTCGGTCACATCCTGGATGTAAAAATAGACGAGATCGTCCGTGTCCCGGCCCGACAAAAGCCAGACCTCGGTCATACAGGTCTGGCCGCCGGCCGCAACAAAGACCAGACCGGCGCAATAGTGGGCCAGCTCTTTTCCGCGCCCAAGCTCGTCCAGACAAACGCGCAACCGGTCATGGCAGGCGGCGTCGAGCAAGTCCCAGACACTCTTTTCCCGCAACTGCGCCACACTGTACCGCAGCAGCCCGGCCGCCTGACGATTGGCAAAAATCACCTGGAAATCTAGAGCAACGCCAAGAATGGCAATGCGCAAATTTTGCACAATATATCGATCCTCAACAGCTACAAAAACCCGCCACAGCGATATCCCCTGGGTTCATCTATGCCCGGTAAACCCGTCCCATTATTATAGGTTGTCTGCAACGGTCTGTCAACAATTAAAAAACGGCCTCGAGGGCCGATGCTATAGAGCAAATGAAAGGGGCGTGCTTCATTTGCTTTATGGCCACCCGTCTATGCACCGCCCACAAGGGGCTATGCTACGGACGCCCAGACCATTCGCATCACCGTAAACAGACCAAAGAACCATTTTGCCCAATTTTCCGCGCTGGCCGACAGATC